>JBDKGF010000031.1:0-5819 GCA_039798305.1 Cyanobacteriota bacterium | reverse complement strand
GGAGACGCTTCCGCAGTAAGGCGCTGCTGTTGATCAGCTCCTGTGCCGTGATCTGGGCGTGCAGGCCGTAGGCATGGGCGAGATCCACCTGCGGTTCGAAGGGTAGGCCAGCTCCCTTGAGGCCGTTGCGGATATGGCCCACGTGATCCATCAGCGTGGGGGTGAGCAGATGCTCCGGCGTGCACGCGGCACCCACGGCTCCGCAGCCCGAATGGCTCATCACGAGCACCAGCGGCACCTGGAGCGCTTCCACGGCATATTCCACCGACGCCAGCGTGCCCGGTGTCGAGGAATTGCCCGCGTTGCGGATCACGAACAGATCTCCGAATCCGCTGTCGAAGATCAGCTCCACCGCCACGCGTGAATCGGAACAGCTGAGGATCGCGGCATGGGGTGCCTGGCCACGCTCCAGCTCATGCAGGCGGGCCTCGGTGGCGTGCGGGTGCATCGACTTGGCCTGGCGAAAGCGTCGATGGCCCGCTTTCAGTTCGCTGATCACCTGGGCTGGTGCGGGGCTGGCGTTGTGGGTCACGCGGTGCTGCTGTCAGGGCGGTTGACCACCGTTAGTGTGCCGCTGCCGGGCTTCCTGCGCCGTGAGCCGAACCCATCCAGCCTGCTTCCGAGACAGCAGTCGCTTTGTTCAGGCGCTCGTCGTGGGGGTTGTGGTCACGTTGCTGCTGGTTGGCTGGCTGCGGCTCAGAGAAGCCTTCCCGCTTGGCTTTCTGGCCGCGATTGTGTTCGATCAGGCGCGCTTTTTTCTGCAGGCCTTTCGGATCAATCCGGCCCAGACCCGTGAGATTTTCGGGCGGTGGCTGCCCAGCCGGGCTCTGCTGCTGGAGCGCACGGTGATCTTCACGTTCATCAGTGTTGGTTTGCTGAGCCTCTGTGTGCGTGATGTGCACAGCGTTGATTCGCCCTTGCCTCAGGACTGGCGCACCTTCATCTACTTCGCCTCGCTGTTTGGCGTGTGGTTGCAGATGCACAATGGCTTTGCGATTTACTATGCCAAGCAATATTTCCGGCTCAATCCAAGGCCAGCGGCGGATGGCCCCAATCCTCAGGGGTTTGTGTTCGCAGGTTCAGACGAGCCGGAATTCACCGATTTTCTGTATGTCTCCTATGCGGTTGGTCTCACCTATGCGATGAGCGACACCAACCTTGAGGACAGCTCCATCCGCAGGACTGTGCTCTTTCACTCGGTGGTGAGCTTCCTGTTTTATTCCACGGTGATTTCGGCGGTGATCAACCTGTTCACTTCAGGCTGATGGGGCTTCAGATCCCAAGCGAGCGCAGCCAGTCACCGATCCCGCTGTGAGTCATCGGTGCCTCCATGTGGCGATCCAGGAACCACAGGTAGCCCGCGGCAGCATTGAGAGCCAGCACCAGGGCCCAGACGCGCCATCCTTCGGGCAGTTTCACGGTGGTTGGCTCTCCTCAGCTGACGAAACGCTTGTAGAGCCAGCGTACGAAGCCGCCGATCACCGGCACCGGCCCGAAGGTGGGGCCGACAAAGTCGAAGTAATCACGGTGGTCAACGATCTTGCCCTCGTCGTTGAGCAGTAGCCGTGTGGCGCCGGGATAGATGAATTCGATCCCCTTGATCTTGAGGCCCATCTCCCATTCCACGAAGGCGGTGTGGCCGTCGCAGGCGATGGCGAGCGGTTTGAGCAGCACATCGTCGCAGCGGCGCAGCAGACCCTCCTGGGCGGCCAGGTAGGCCTTGAGCCCCTTCTGTTTCTGGGTTGGGTCTCAAACACCACGTCCTCGCTGTAGGCCTCCCGCCATTGCTGCTCCGAGGGAGCAGGGGCGCCGTAGGGCTTGCTGAACAGGGCGCGCAGCTGTGAGGTGTTCACGGTTGAGGTCGGTGATCTGCATTGTGGCGCGCCCGATCAGGACATAGCCTCACCACCCCTGAGTTCTGCGCGTGCCGAAGCCGACCTACCTCTACGAACCGCATGAAGCGTTCGGGGAGGGCCTCACCACCCGGCGTCCCTGGAACACCTCGGCGCTGACGATGGTGGAACGCCTCAACGGTCGTGTGGCGATGCTGGGTTTTGCCGCGGCGTTGATCGGCGAATGGCTCACCGGTCATGGACCGGCCGGGCAGGTGCTGGCCCTACTGCGCTGGTACTTGTCCTGAGCCTGAGCATCAAAAAAGCCCCGGGCCAAAAGGCCTGGGGCTGACTTGCGTGCGCGCCAGCGAAGCCGGGCGGATCAGAAGCAGAACGGCAGGAACTGGGTGCGGCAGGCGGCGTAGCCGTCCACCAGGGCACCAAGGCCGATCTGATGAGCAATCCCGGCGCCGGTGAGGCCCTCGGTGATGATCCCGATCACGATGCCGAGCATGGCGGCGCGACCGTTGAAGAGCTCAACGCGCTTCAGCTGTTCCATGTGGATCTGCTGGGTGGCGCGATCCCAATACCACTTGTCGTCGGCGGACGTGTTGGTCATGGGTTCAGCCCAGGCCGATCTGGGAGAGGATGCCCTGGCCGGTGAGCAGTTCGGTGCCGAGGCCGATCACGAAGCCGAGCATGGCGAGGCGGCCGTTCCAGGTTTCGGCGAAGCCGACGAAACCGAAGCGGGAGGTGGAGTCGGACATGAGACGTTACGGAACGTTTCAACGATCGTAACGGATCGTGAAGGCTTTTGGGCGTGGGGTGGCCGGATTCGCTCGAGCGGTTCAGGCGGGGGGCTGCAGGGATCAGCGACGGCGCAGTAGTTGTGCGGGCCAGCTGCGCGGGCCATCGTTATCGCGCACGCGCAGGTCAGCCATCGAGGCCGCGAAGTGCGCTCCACCGCGGCGCAGCACGGAGCTCACGTGCCAGATCACGGCGGCTGCGATCAGCAGCCAGGCCAGCAGATGCAGGTGGTAGGCCACATGGTCGAACTGTCCTGTGCGCAGCCAGTCCTCCTGCATCAACTTGCCGCTGCCCACCGCTAACACCAGTCCGAGCAGTGCCGCTGCATTGGCCGGTTGGCGCAGGCGGGCGCGACCGGCACGGAGGGCATACAGCGCCAACAGCAGGGCCGCCGGCCAGAGCAGCGCGCCAACCGTGCCGTGGATGTCAATCCAGTCGCCCGGTACGACAAACGGCAGGCGGAACCAGCGACCGTCGTGGTTGGCGAGCACCACCAGGCCGCTCAGCCAGGCCAGCGGCACCAGCAGGGCGGTGATGCCGTGCAGCAGTCGCAACAGCGAGGGTTGGTAGGGGATCGTGCGTGCCATGGCTCAGCGCAGGGCCTGTTGGAGCGAAACAAGCGCAAACGCAATGAATAACCCGCCACTGAGGCGGTAGAGCAGCGGTTCGCTGATCCGCCCGCCAATCCACTTGCCGGCACCCACCGCAAGCCAGGTGACCAGGGCATGGCCGGCCAGGGTGCCCGCCAACAGGCCTGCAAAGCCGAAAGCCGGTGCCGTCGCCAGAAAAATGGTGGTGAATTGGGTGCGATCGCCCAGTTCCGCGATGAACACCAGCGCAAAGGCCTCCCAGATCACGGCCCAGGCTGAGTTGATCGTCGATCGCCCCTCCGCCTCCGCAATGGCTTTCTCCGCTTCCTGTTCCTCCACCTCGGCCTCGTTGGCGGCCATGCGTTGCGCGTCGAGCAGCAACTTGCCGCCGAAGCCGGCAAAGAGGATGGCGGCGAGCCAGGGCACCACGCTGCTGGGCAGCAGTTCCTTCAGGCCGTAGCCCAGGCCAAGCGAGATCAGGGTGACCGCCGTGAGCGCCGCGAAGGCGCCGATGAACACGTCGCGCGCGCGGTGTTTGGCGGCCAGGATCAAGGCCATGAAGAAGGTCTTGTCACCCAGTTCCGCCAGGGTGATGGCCGTGAGGCTGGCGCCGAAGGCGGCCACGCCGGAGTCAGGAGGAAGCGGGGTGCTCATGCGTCAAAGGTGACGCATCAGGCATGAAGAAATCATGAGGATTGGCGCGGTATGGGGAGCAGCACCTGCATCACGCAGCGTCCTGGCTCAGCCGTCAACACACGCAGATCGCCGCCGTGGCTGCGGGCAATGCTGCGGGCGATGGCCAGGCCCAGGCCGCTGTGGCCCCCCTGGTCACTGCTGCGCCAGAAGCGCTCGAACACCTGCTCGTGGGCGTGGCTGGGGATCCCCGGCCCTGCATCGATCACCTGCACCGTGAGCTGGCGGGCACCACTGTGAACCTCGAGGGCGACATGGCCGCCCGCAGGGCTGTGGCGCAGGGCGTTGAGCAGCAGGTTGGTGAACAGGCGCAGGATCTGATCGCTGCGGGCCTCGATCGGTGCGCAGAAGCCGGTGGGATCGGGGCTGAGGCTGAGCCGGATGTTGCGTTCGCTGGCCTGGGCGCTGTAGCAGCGGATCAGATCCTCCAGGAGCTCCATCAGATCGAAACGCTCCAGGCTGCGAGCGGAAGGCGTTGAGCTGTGGATCTCCTGGCGTTGGCGGGCCAAGAGCAGCAGGTCATCCACCAGCTCGCCCAGCTGGGCGGTGAGCTGGTTCAGTTCGCGCCAGGCCAGCTGGGGCTGCTGGCGCAGCTCTTCCGGGATCGCCGCCAGCAGAGCCCGCAGGGCTGAGAGGGGATGGCGCAGTTCGTGGGAGGCATCCGCCGTGAAGCGCTCCAGCGCTCGCACCTGTTGCTGCAGGGGCCAGAACGCGGCGTTGAGCATGCGCCTCCCCACCAGCAGGGCCGACACCATGGTGACGATGCCGCCCAGCAACAGCCCACTGCGCAGCCGCCGCAGATCAGCCTGGGTTGCGCGATCGGAGAGCGCCACGCGCACCGAGCCCAGAACCTGCGGTGTGGCCCGGGGGCTGGTGCGCACCAACACCGGCTGCCAGAGGCTGATGCCACCGGGCCATTGCTGCCACTGCGGCTCTGAACGCCGCACGGCCGGGGCGCCAGCGGGCAGCTGCAGCTTCCCTTGCTCCAGGAGCAGTTCGCCCCCCAGGCCAAACCACTGGATCCGTTGCTCCAGCAGGGCCGGCACTGCGATCAGCTCAGCCTTCGGCTGGAATTTGCGCGCGCCCGCGGCCTCGCTGGTTTCGTGTGCAATCAGCGGTAGCTGGCTGGCGGCAGCGGCCATCAGCTGCCGCAGCTCGGTGCGTTGGTCTTCCTGGCGTTGCTGCGCCACCTTCCAGTAGAGCGACCCCGCAAAGGCGCACAACAGCAGCAGGGCAAAGCCCCCGCCCTGCCGCACGAGCCGGCGCTTGAGCCGCAGCGGATCAGGGTGCAGCGAGCCGGTAGCCAAGGCCGTAGACCGTTTCAATCAGATTGACGTGGCCACCAGCGGCGCTGAGTTTGTGGCGGAGGTTGCGCATGTGGGCCCGCAGCGCGTCATCGCCCACCACGCGGCGGCCATCCTCAAAGCCATCGAGCAACTGCTCCTTGCTGCAGGCGCCGCCCTGGGCGTGGATCAGCTGCTCCAGGATCAGGGATTCCTTCGGGGTGAGCTCCACGGTCTGATCCCCCAGCAGTGCGGTGGGATTCCCCGGTTGCAGCTGCAGCTCACCCCAGCTGATCGATGGGCGCAGCGGCCGGTGAGCCCGGCGCAGCAAGGCGCGGATCCGGGCCTGCAGCAGCTCGGGATCGAAGGGTTTCACCACATAGTCGTCGGCGCCTCCCTCCAGGCCGGCGAGCTTGTCCTCACGGCTGTCGCGGCCGGTGAGTATCAGCACCAGCGGTTGGCGGGGGGCTGGCCGCTGGCGCAGAACGCGGCAGACCTCCAGCCCATCGCGGTCGGGCAGGCCCAGATCTAGCAACACCAGATCAAAGCCATCGAGCTCGAGCCAATCGATGGCCTCGGCGGCATTGGCGGCGGACTGGGCGGCATAGCCCCAC
>JBDKGF010000030.1:0-3222 GCA_039798305.1 Cyanobacteriota bacterium | reverse complement strand
GTGCTGCAGCCGTGGCTGGGGGTGAGTCCGGTGATGGCCTGCCTGATTGAGGTGGCCTACGAGGGCGGCCATGGCTCCGCAGCCGCCATGGGCCCCAGCTACGCGGCGCTCGGTTTCCCCGGCGGCCAGGACCTGGGCCTGGCCATGGCCACGGTGGGGCTGCTCAGTTCCACCCTGGTGGGAGGCGTGGTGGTGGTGATCGGCCGCCAACGGGGCTGGCTGCTGGCCCAGAACCAGCCAGGCTCGGCGCTCGGGACCGCGCCGCTGCCCGGCTCCACACCACAAGCGTCAGCTCCGGGCCAACCTGCCTGGGCAGCCTGGGCCGTGAACCTCGCGCTGGTGGGCAGCGCGGTGCTGATCGGCGTGCTGTTGCTGGCGCTGCTGCGCCTGGGCACCGATGCCATCGGCGGTGGCGTGGCCGAGGTGGGGCGATCCCTGCCCGTGTTCCCACTGGCGATCATCGGCTCGCTGCTGGTGCGCTGGCTGATGGAGCGCAGTGGCCGCAGCCACTGGGCCTCGGCACCGATTCAGAGCGAGATCGGTACCCTCTCGGCCGATCTGCTGATCACCTCCGCCACCGCCTGCCTGAATCTGGCCCTGCTGGCAGCCGACTGGCTGCCGCTCACCGTGCTGGCGGTGGGGGGCCTCACCTGGAACCTGGCGGTGACGCTGCTGCTGGCCCCCCGGCTGCTGCCGGCCGATTGGTTCGAGCGGGCGGTGCTGGAATTCGGGCAGGCCACCGGCGTGGCGGCCTCAGGCCTGCTGCTGCTGCGCATGGCTGACCCCGACGACCACAGCCAGGCGCTCCCGGCCTTCTCGCTCAAACAACTGCTGCTGCAACCCTTCCTGGCGGGTGGGGTGGTCACGGTGGTCGCGCCGTTGGCGGTGTCGAGCTGGGGCCTGCCCACCTGGACCGGGTTCTGCCTCGCTCTGGTGCTGCTGGCCGGTGGCACCGGCCTGCTGCTGGCCCAGAGCGGACGCGTCCCGCAACCATCTGGCGCTCATCCGTGAACCTGTTCACGGCATTGGGCCTGACCCTGGGCGCTGGTGCTGCTGCTCACCGTTACCTCAGTCAGCTTTGGTCTCTGGGTGGGGCGGAGGCCGCGACTGCAGTAGCGAACCGGACCAGCGAGCCCCCAGCCGATCAGTGGCCGTAGAGCAGCGTGCGGAACTGATGACGCACCTGCTCCATCTGGTCGGCAGTGAGCAGCGGCGGTTCGCCAATGGCCCTGGCCTGCAGATAGATGCGAGCCAGCGTTTCCACCTCCACAGCCAGGGCCAGGGCACGCTCGAGCGTGGGGCCCACCACCACCTGGCCGTGCTGCGCCATCAGGCAGGCCAGCCGGCCCTGCAGCGCTTCCACCACGCCATCGGAGAGCTCCTGGGTGCCGAACGTGGCATAGGGCGCACAGCGGATGTCGTGCCCCCCAGCCACGGCGATCATGTAGTGGAAAGGCGGAATGCCGCGGCCATGGCAAGCCAGGGCGGTGGCATGAATCGAGTGGCAGTGCAACACCGCCTGCACCTCCGGCCGGTTGGCGAGCACATCGGCGTGCAGCCGCCATTCCGAGGAGGGTCGCCGTTGCGGTCGGCCCGGCTCGGGAGCCACCAGCGGCTTACCCACCAGATCCAGCGCCACCAGATCGCCCGGCTGCATCAGCTCGTAGGGCAATGAGCTGGGGGTGATCAGCATCCCGCCGGGAATGCGCGCAGAAAGATTGCCGGAGGTGCCCTGATTGATACCGCTGGCCTGCATACGCCGCGCCACGGCCACCAGCTGCTCGCGCAGATCCTGTTCGCTCATCGTGCTCACCGTCAGGCGTAGAGGTTGCGCAAACCGTCTTCGCTGGCAGGCGCCACACCCCGTTCGGTGATCAACGCCGTCACCAGCCGGGCCGGGGTCACATCAAAGGCGGGATTGAAGCCTTCGCTGCCATCGGGCGTGAGCTGCACCACGGCGAGCTCACCGGCCGTGCGCCCCTGAATGTGGGTCACCTCCCGGGCATCGCGCGCTTCGATCGGGATCTCGGCCACACCGTCGTCGATCGACCAGTCGATGGTGGAGGCGGGCAGGGCCACGTAGAAGGGCACGTTGTTGTCGTGGGCGGCGAGGGCCTTGAGGTACGTGCCGATCTTGTTGCACACATCGCCGCGGCGGGTGGTGCGGTCGGTGCCCACGATCACCGCATCCACCTGGCCGTGCTGCATCAGGTGACCGCCGGCGTTGTCCACGATCACGGTGTGGGGCACACCCTCCCGCCCCAACTCGTAGGCGGTCAGCGAAGCGCCCTGGTTGCGCGGGCGAGTTTCATCCACCCACACATGAATATTGAGGCCGGCGCGATGGGCCTTATAGATCGGTGCCAGGGCCGTGCCCCAGTCCACCGTGGCCAGCCAGCCGGCGTTGCAGTGGGTCAACACGTTGAAGGGCTGCCCTTGGCGCTCGGCGGGGCGAGCCGCTGCCAGTTGCTGGAAGATCGCAAGCCCGTGTTCGCCGATGGCCTCGCACATGGCCACGTCTTCATCGGCGATCGCCGCCGCTTCCGCCTTGGCAGCCTCGGCCCGCTGCTCCGGCGGGAGAGGGGCCACGCAATCGCGCACCCGCTCGAGGGCCCAGCGCAGGTTCACCGCCGTGGGCCGCGTGGCATTGAGCTGCTCAAACGCCGCCGCCAGCGCGGCATCGCTCGGATCCACCTGCAACGCCAGCATCAGGCCGTAGGCGCCGGTCACGCCGATCAGCGGCGCTCCGCGCACCACCATCGTGCGGATGGCCTCCGCCGCCTCATCGCAGCTGCCCAACGTGCGGGTGGTGAAGCGGTGCGGCAGCTGAATCTGATCGATCACCCCGATCGAGCGGCCATCGGGCTCCAGCCAGATCGTGCGCCAGGCCTTGCCGTCGATCTTCATGGGATGCGTTGCCTGGGCGAATGCTCCATGCTGCCCGTCGACCGCACCCGTCTCCCCAGCGCCCCATGCCCCTGAGCCGCCGCCAGCTGCTGCAGCTCACCGCCGCCGGAGCGGCGGGCGGCGGGCTGAGCTGCCTGGGCCTGAGGCATCCGCGGGCCAGCGCCGCCCCGAGCCGCCCGCCCGAACTGCGCCTGGGCCTGATCAGCGACCTCAACAGCAGCTACGGCTCCACCACATACATCCCCCAGGTGAGCCAGGGCCTGAAGCAACTGCTGGCCATGCAACCGGCGCACACCACCAGCGCCGGTTGCAGGG
>JBDKGF010000029.1:0-3843 GCA_039798305.1 Cyanobacteriota bacterium | reverse complement strand
GTGCACCAGGCCCACGGGCTTCTCGGCGCTGCCGCCGCCGGGGCCGGCCACGCCGGTGATGGCCAGGGCCCAGTCGGCACCGGTGGCGCGCCGGGCTCCCTCCGCCATGACACGCGCCACCGGATCACTCACCGCGCCATGGGCAGCCAGCAGCTCGGCGGGCACCCCGAGCACCCCCTGCTTGACGCTGTTGGCGTAGGCGATCACGCCGCCCAGGAACACATCCGAAGCACCAGGCACCGCCGCCAGGGCAGCCCCAAGGCCCCCACCGGTGCAGCTTTCAGCCACCGCCAACGTCTGGTCGCGCCGGCGCAGCTGCTCCAGCAGCACGGATGCCAGCGAAGCGTCGTCAACGCCGAAGCAGAGCGCACCGGTGCGGGCGCGGATCTCTGCCTCCACCGGCTCGAGCAACTGCGCAGCAGCCTCGGCCGTGGCTGCGCGCGCTGTGATCCGCAGCTTCACCTCGCCGGAGCCGGCGTAAGGCGCCACCGTGGGGTTGGCGCTCTCCAGCAGATCGGCCATCTGCTCGGCGAGGTTGGATTCGCCAACGCCCCAGAAATGCAGCATCCGGCTGGCGAACACCCCCTCCGCCAGGCCGGCCGCCTGCAGCCAGGGAGCAGCCGTGGCCTGCCACATCGCCCGCATCTCGCTGGGCACTCCCGGGAAGGTGAGGATCGTGAACTCCGGACGCGGGCTCCAGATCATCCCGGGAGCGGTGCCGGTGGGATTGGGGAGCAGCGCGGCCCCCTCCGGCAGGAAGGCCTGGCGGCGGTTGCTGGCGGCGCAGGGGCGGCCGCGAAGCGCCAGGCGGGCCTGGATCTCAGCCCACACCTGGGGATGCTCCACCAGAGGTGCACCGAAGGCGGCGGCAATCGCCTCGGTGGTGAGGTCGTCGGGCGTGGGGCCCAGGCCGCCGGTGGTGATCAACACGCGGCAGCGCGAAGCCGCGGCCTGCAGCTCGGCGATCAGGCGCTCACGGTTATCACCAACCACCAGCTGACGGTGATGGGGAATCCCCAGGGCTGCGAGCTGCTCGGCGATCCAGCGGGCGTTGCCGTTGGTGATGTTGCCCAGCAGCAGCTCGGTGCCGATGCAGAGAATTTCAGCGCTCATCTTCAAGCTGTTCGCGGTTGAGGCTGCGGCGAGCGGCGATCACCACCACGATCAACACCGCCGTGGCCAGACCCAGCCAGAGGAAGCGCAGCTCCGCGTTGGCCAACACCAGGGCCAGGGCAGCCAGCCACTGGGTGAAGGCATAGATCAGCACCACGGTGCGGCGATGACTGAAACCAGCGCGCAGCAGGCGGTGATGCAGGTGGCGCCGATCCGGATAGAAGGGCGAATGGCCCTGGCTGAGGCGCCCCATGATCACGGCCGACATATCGGCCAGGGGCAGCGACAGGATCAGCAGCGGTAGCAGCAGGCTCACGCTGGTGAGCCCTTTGGCCGGGCCCACAATGCTGATCGCCGCCAGGGCAAAGCCGAGGAAGTACGAACCGCCGTCCCCCATGAAAATGCGGGCGGGGTTGAAGTTGTGGCGCAGAAAACCGAGGCAGCTGCCGGCGAGTGCCGCGGCCAGCAGCCCCGGCGCCGGCTGATTGAGGCTGTAGCTCACCGAGAGCAAACCCACGGCGGCGATCCCGCTCACACCGGCGGCAAGGCCATCCAAACCATCCAGCCAGTTGATCGCATTGGTGATGCCCACCAGCCAGATCACTGTGGCGATGAGGCTCAGACCATCCGGCAGCGGAATGGCACCGTTCGGCCCACCGAAGAGATAAAAGGGCAGATCGATGGCCCCGATCTGCACACCCTGGCTCCAGACAGCCATCGCCACCAGCACCTGGCCGCCCAGGCGGGGCAGCGGGGGCAAGGCGAACAGGTCATCGGCCAGGCCGATCACGAAAAAACAGAGGGCGCCGGCGATGGTGGTCCAGATCTGGCTGTCGCGCTGGGGCGGGAGCTCCACGAAACCGCCCATCAGCCAGATCAAGGCCAGCGCGATCACAAAACCGCCGACGATGCCCACCCCACCCAGGCGCACCATCGGCGTGGTGTGCTGCTTGCGGGAATCGGGCTGATCAATCAGACCCCAGCGCAGACCGGCACGGCGCACAATCGGCACCACCAGCGCTGTGCACAACGCCGCGATACCGAAAGCCAGAACAGCGGCGAGATCCGGCCGGCTGGAGATCATCGGGGGCGGTGCGCGGTCGGGATCGAGGCCTGGATGGGCCCTGCCGGCCGCAGCTTAAGCAGGGCCCAGCTTCGGGGCGATCACGGAAGGGGCGCTGCGGGCCAGTCGTTCAAGCGGGCTGCAGTTCGCGGGCTTCGGCGTAAAGCGGGAAGCGCTCACACAGAGCCGCCACACGCTCGCGGCAGCGCTGCTCAATCGCAGCGTCTTCAGGATTGAGCAGGCGATCGGCAATCACATCGGCCACCTCGCGGAAGGCGGCTTCATCGAAGCCACGGGTGGTGCAGGCAGCGGTGCCGAGGCGCAGGCCGCTGGTGACGAACGGCGACTGGGGGTCAAAGGGAACGGTGTTCTTGTTGGCGGTGATGTGCACATCGCTCACCAGCAGATCGGCCACCTTGCCGGTCATCCCGATGCCGCGCAGATCCAGCAGCACGATGTGGTTGTCGGTGCCGCCGCTGACCACGGCGATACCGCGCTCCTGGATGCGGGCGGCCAGGGCCTGGGCATTGGCCACCACCTGCTGGGCGTAGGCCTTGAAGCTCGGCTGCAGCGCCTCACCGAAGGCCACGGCCTTGGCGGCGATCACGTGCTCGAGCGGGCCGCCCTGGCTGCCGGGGAACACGGCCTTGTCGAACTGCTTGGCGAACTCGGCGTCGCGGCAGAGGATCAGGCCGCCACGGGGGCCGCGCAGAGTTTTGTGGGTGGTGGTGGTCACCACATCGCAGACGGGCACGGGATTGGGGTGCACGCCTGCGGCCACCAGGCCGGCGATGTGAGCCATATCGGCCAGCAGATAGGCGCCCACCTCATCGGCGATGGCACGGAAGGCTTCGAAGTTGATCGTGCGGGGGTAGGCGGAGTAGCCGCACACGATCAGCTTCGGCTTGTGCTCCAGGGCCAGCTGGCGGATCGCATCGAAGTTGAGCTGCTGGGTGGCTTCATCCACCCCGTACTGGACGACCTTGAACCACTTGCCGCTCACATTCACGGGCGAGCCGTGGGTGAGGTGGCCGCCGTGGCTGAGGTCCATGCCCATGATCGTGTCGCCGGGCTGGAGCAGGGCCAGGAACACAGCGAAGTTGGCCTGGGCGCCGCTGTGGGGCTGCACGTTGGCCCAGGCAGCACCGAAGAGCTCCTTGGCGCGCTCGATCGCCAGCTCCTCGATCGCATCCACGTGCTCGCAGCCGCCGTAGTAGCGCTTCGACGGCAGGCCCTCGGCGTACTTGTTGGTGAGAACCGAGCCCTGGGCCTCCATCACAGCCCGGGAGGCGAAGTTCTCGGAAGCGATCAGCTCCAGGTGGGTCTGTTGACGCTCCAGCTCCTTGCCGATCAAGGCAGCGATTGCGGGGTCACCGGCCGCCAGCGACTGGTTCACGGCTGCTCCGGTGGACTCCGCCATGGCAGATCAGGGGATGGGTGTGAGCTGGATCGTAAGAAACCGCAGCACTCAGCGCCCCTGCGAATGGGACCCAGTCCTCGAGCTGTGGGCACAAAAAAACCGCTCCCGGAGGAGCGGCTGAGAGGTTGAAAGGCGCGCCTGGAGAGATTCGAACTCCCGACCCTCTGATCCGTAGTCAGATGCTCTAATCCGCTGAGCTACAAGCGCCTTCGCCTGCCCTGACATTGTGCCCATACCGAGGGCCCAC
>JBDKGF010000028.1:0-2932 GCA_039798305.1 Cyanobacteriota bacterium | reverse complement strand
ATTTGCAAAGGCCCAGCCAGCTGCCGCTGCATAAAGGCCGCGAACGACTGGGGGTGATCCGGCCCCAGGCCCACATATTCATCGAGATTGAAGCTGCGCCACTGGCGCAGGAGCGGCTCCCGCTGCGGCTTGGGCAGGGCCAACAGCCGTTGCCGCAGGGCGGCATACACCGGTTCCATCGTGCGGCCGGTGGCCAGGCCGAGCACCGCACCGTCTTCCAGGGCCTGATGCAGGCGTTCGGCCACATGGGCTGCCACGGCCTCCGCATCTGGCTCAACCCGCAGCTGGCCAGGCCAGGTGAGGGTGGTGAGGGAGGCGGAGGAAGCGATCAAGGCGATACGGCCAGGGAGCGCGGGTCGTCGTTCAGCCAGCCTCGCCCAGCGGCGGCGGTGCGTGCCAGCTCGCTGTAGGGCTGCAGAGCCGTGCCCCGGTAGTAGTGCTTGAGGATCGCCGCATAGGACTCGCCCCGCTGGGCCATCGCCAGAGCTCCCCACTGGCTCATGCCCACGCCATGACCGAAGCCACGCCCCACCGCCACCAGCTGCACCACCTCCGGCGTCTTGGCGGAGGGCACCGGCAGCGAGAACGCCGGCAGGGGGGGCGGCAAGGCTGGAGCCGCCCCGCTGGCTGAATCCAGCGGGAAGCCATCCAGTTCAGAGGCAGAGGCGCTGGCCGTGGGCACCAGCTCGAAGCGCACCCAGGTGCTCTTCAGGCCGAGGCGGGAGCGCAGCTGAGCGCCTGTGAGCGACAGTTGCCCCGAGGGGCCCACCACCCGCGCCTGACGCACCCGGCCGGTGGGCGTCGTGGACAGAACATCAATGCCCAGTGCCCCACCGAGCTCCGGGAAGGCTTGCTGGAGCCGGCTGCGATCGAGGGGCTGGCGCCAGTCGCGCACCGGTGAAGCCTGATCGAAATCGGGCACGCTCACCAGATAGGGAAGTTGCCGCGGCCAGAGGTCGCCGCTGCTCTCGGTGCTGCCGCCACTGCTGCTGTGAAAAACGGCATCGATCAGGGCGTTGTTGTAGGTGAGCACCTGACCGCGTGTGGCCGCCACCGCCGCAAGGGTGGAAGGGGTCTCGGCCTCCACTCCCTTGTAAACCTGACTGGCGGTGGTGGCCTGCACATCGAAGGGCGCCGCCGGCTTTCGGGCCTTGAGGGCGTAGGTGCGGGCGGCCACAGCCTGTGCCTGCAGCGCCTGCAGAGGCCAGCTGGCCGGCATTTCACTGCCCACCACGCTGGAGAGATAGGTCTCCAGGGGCACGTGGTTCACCACCTGCAGCTGGCTCGCCTGCGGCAACAGCTGCAGCCGCCCGCGATAACGGCGTTGCCCCACCCACAGGCCCGGATCCCGTTCTTCGGCACCCGCCAGGGCCTCCAGCCAGACTTCTCGCAGCTGCCACTGGTCACTCTCTGATCCGTCGGCCCGCACCAGCCGCAACCAACCGCCATCAGGGGCCGCCTGCAGCACCACCTGCCCGCCAAGCTCCGCCAGCACCCGCCCCTGAGCGTCCCGCAGGCGCAGCCCTGCCGCCGACAAGGCCGGCCGCAGCCGCGCTTCCTGGCCCTGCAGCACCAGCACCCGCAGCACCGGTTCATTCAGCGAGGGGGCCTGGGCGACCTGGGGCTGGGCCGATCGGGCGAGCACGCTCGGGGCAGCCAGCAAGGAAGCCGTCAGAGCGAACACTCCCAGCGGCAGGCGTCTCAGGCGAGCCATCGCAGGCCACATCAGCAGGGCAGGCCATTGTGACGAGCGCCTGACCATCGCGCCAGTCCCGAACGGCGGCGCCATGGCACGATCAGATCAGTCACACCGGGGAGCTCCGGCCGGCCGTGCAGGTCACCTTCCTCGGCACCAGTTCCGGCGTGCCCACCCGGGGCCGAAACGTGTCGGCGGTGGCGCTGCGCCTGCCCCAACGCGCAGAGCTCTGGCTGTTCGACTGCGGTGAAGGCACCCAGCACCAGTTCCTGCGCAGCGAGCTGCGGGTGAGCCAGCTGCGACGCATCTTCATCACCCATATGCATGGGGATCACGTGTTCGGCCTGCCGGGGCTCCTGGCCAGCCTGGGGCTGGCCGGCACCTGCAGCGGCATCGATCTCTATGGCCCCGATCCCCTGCGCGACTACCTGGAAGGCGTGCTGCGCACCTCCTCCACCCGCATCGGCTATCCGCTGCGCAGCCACCGGGTGAAAGACGCCGCCGCCAGCGGTGCGGTGCTGCTCGACGACGACGACATCACCGTGCGCTGCACCAAGCTGATCCACCGGGTGCCCGCCTATGCCTACCGGGTGGATCAGAAGCCCCGTGCCGGCCGCTTTGATGTGGAGCAGGCTCGTGCCCTCGGCATCCCGCCCGGACCGATCTACGCCGAGCTCAAAGCGGGGCGCGAGGTGGTGCTCGACGACGGGCGCATTATCAACGGCGGCAGCCTCTGCGGGCCCGAGCGACCCGGTTGCAGCGTTGTGTACTGCACCGACACGGTGTTCAGCGAGGCGGCGGTGGAGCTAGCCCAGGGTGCCGACCTCCTGATCCACGAGAGCACCTTTGCCCACGCGGAAGCGGAGATGGCCTTCGCCCGCCAGCACTCCACCAGCACCATGGCGGCGCAGACGGCACTGGCTGCCGACGTGAAACAGCTGATGCTCACGCACCTCAGCCCGCGCTACGTGCCGGGCAACCCGGTGACGCCGGACGATCTGCTCAACGAAGCACGGGCCATCTTCCCCAACACCGAACTGGCCAAGGACTTCCTCAGCGTTGAGGTGGCCGCTGACGAGAACTGAGGCTGCAACAGTTCGTGAGTGGCTGGGGCCTGGGCAACCGGCAGGCCCATTGGCCGTGATACAAGGGCTCTGGCGCGGTCTCCACCGCCACCTTGCCGGCTTTTTCGATGGCCTCTTCTTTCTCCTCTGCCCTCCGGACCCTGGCCCGGGT
>JBDKGF010000027.1:0-6621 GCA_039798305.1 Cyanobacteriota bacterium | reverse complement strand
CGGGCAATGGGAACGAGCTGCTCCAGGGCGCGGTTCGTGTAGCAGAGAATGCGGGCGTGGTCGGGGTTATCGAGCTCGGCGCCGCGGCGCAGGGCCGCCTGGGCCGCGGCCAACCAATCGGCGCGGGGGAGCACCGCCACCTGGCCATGGCTGTCGCGCACGGGCGACAAAGCCGGCGGCTGGCGGCAGGGCAGCTGGCCATTGCGCAGCCCCGTGGCCAGCTGCAGCACGGGCCCTTGGTGACGCACCACCTCCGACAGACTGGCGGCGGCAGCGCGGCCCATGGCAAACACCGGACTGGTGGGCTCCCCCACCGGCGGCAGCTGGGCCGGATCACCCACGAACACCAGCCGCGTGCGAAAGGGGTGGGCGCAACGCAGGGCGATCTCCAGCAGGGTGCTGTCGACCATCGAGGCCTCATCGACCAGCACCAAGCCCAGGTTTTCGAGGGAAGCAGCGGTCTGCTCCGTTTCTTCGCAGCGCTCCACGTCCCCCTGGCGCTTGAGCTTGAGCCGCAGCAACCGATGGATCGTGCTCGGGTACCAGGTGGGCTGTAGCGCAGCCCAGGCGAGCTGCTGCCGCAGCACCCCAACCGCCTTGTGGGTGGGAGCCACCACGGTCCAGCACATCCCCAGGTCATCCACCTGCTGCAACAGGTGGCGGGAGAGGTAGGTCTTGCCGGTGCCGGCGTAGCCGCTGAGCACAAACGGCGTGCCGTCGTAAGGACCCTTCAGCCAGGCCGCAAACGCCTCGGCCACCGCAGCCTGGCCGGCGGTGAGGGCCTCAGCCAACCGCCAGCCAGCCCCAGTGCTGCGCCAACAGCAACGGCGATCCCACCCAAACAAGGCCCGGCAGAGCCACCAGCGGACCGATCAGGCTGCCCACCAACACCTCCAGGCGCGTGTGGCCGAGGTTTTCCTTGAGGGGCTTGAGCTCCGGCGTCTGATCCGGATGGAGTTCCCAGAGACCATCGGGCAAGCCGTTCACCCGCTGGGCCGTGATCCCTGCCGCCCTGCGCACACCGGCGGCGTCGTAGAGCACCACAAAACACATGGTGGCCGCCAGAGCGAACACAGCCGAATCAAACCCGTATTGCCAGCCCAGCGCAGCAGCGGTTCCAGTGAGCAGAGCGGAGTGACTCGAGGGCATGCCACCGGTTTCCACCAGCACCTTGGGGTTCCAGCGGCGGTGCACCACCAGCTCGATCACGAGCTTGGAGAGCTGAGCGCTGCCGCAGGCCGCCAGGCCCCACCAGAGCGCGCCGTTGTCCAGGATCCCGAGCAGGGGGGAGCTCATCGGTCGCGGCTCGTGATGTAGTCGGCGAGGGCCAGCAGCGGTGCGGCCTTACCGCCGGCGCTCCAGGGCTCGAGCGCCGCTTTGGCCTCTGCCACCAGGGCATCGGCCCGCTGGCGCGACTCTTCCAGGCCGAGCAGCTTGGGATAGGTCGTCTTGTCGGCGGTGAGGTCCTTGCCGGCGGTCTTGCCGAGCACCTCACTGCTGGCGGTCACATCGAGGATGTCGTCGATGATCTGGAAAGCCAGACCGATGCCGCGGGCATAGGTGCGCAACGCCTCCAGCAGGGCATCCGGTGCTCCGGCAATCAGAGCACCCGTGAGCACGCAGGCCCGCAACAGGGCGCCGGTCTTGTGGAGGTGGATGTACTCGAGCGTCTCGAGGTCCACGTCCTTGCCCTCGCACTCCAGATCCACCACCTGGCCGCCCACCAGACCTGGGGCACCGGAGGCCAGGCTGAGTTCACCCACCACCTTCAACAGCTGCTCAGGCGGCACGCCAGGGCTGCGCAGTGCCACCATCTCAAAAGCGCGGGTGAGCAGGGCATCACCGGCCAGGATCGCGTTGGCCTCGCCGTACACCTTGTGATTAGTGGGCCGGCCGCGGCGCAGATCGTCGTTGTCCATGGCGGGCAGATCGTCATGGATCAGCGACATGGTGTGGATCATCTCCAGCGCCACCGCCGTGGGCATCGCCAGAGCGCTGTCGCCGCCCGCCAGTTCACAGGCCGCCAGGCAGAGGATCGGCCGCAACCGCTTGCCGCCCGCCAGCAGCGAATAGCGCATCGCCTCGCGCAGGCTCTCGGGCCGCTCCGGGCCAAGGGAGCCATCCAGGGCCGCCTCCACCTTCAGCCGCGCCGCCTCCAGGTAGTCGCCAAAGACGAAGCCGATCGCCTCGGCGGCGGAGCTATTGCCGGTGCTGCTGACGGCCGCGGTCATGGGGGCTGGGCCTTGGGCCATCGCTGCCGCGGATTCTCTCAGGCCAGGGCCGAGGGCGCTTGATCGAGGCCGCTTATGGCAACAGATCCGCCAACGGCTGATCGAGGCCGCAGCGCTGGCACCAGCTGGCCACGGTGTTCACCAGCAGCAGCGTCACGGTCATCGGGCCCACACCGCCGGGCACCGGGCTGATCGCACTGGCGATCGGCTCCACCTCCTCGAAGCGCACATCGCCGCAGAGGCGCGCCTTGCCGCCCGCCTCGCCTTCAAGGCGGTGGATGCCCACATCCACCACCACCGCACCGGGCTTCACATGTTCGGCGCCGATCATCCGCGGCTTACCGGCCGCCACCACCAGCACATCCGCCTGCCGGGTGAGCTCCGCCAGGTCCTCGGTGCGGGAATGGCCGATGCTCACGGTGGCGTTGGCGGCCTGCAGCATCAGGGCCATCGGCTGGCCCACCAGGATGCTGCGCCCCACCACCACGGCGCGCTTGCCGGCCAGTTCCACGCCGGCAGCCGCCAGCAGCGCCATCACGCCGGCGGGGGTGCAGCTGCGGGGGCCGGGCTCTCCCTTGAGCAGACGCCCCAGGTTGAGGGTATGCAGACCATCGGCATCCTTCTCAGGATCGATGGCCGCCAGCAACGGCCGCTCGTCGATGCCCGCCGGCAGCGGCAGCTGCAGCAGGATGCCATCCACAGCGGGAGCGGCGTTGAGACGCTGGATTGTGCTCAGCACCTCGGCAGCCGGCGTGTCGGCCGGCAGGTGAGCACCCAGGTTGGTGATGCCGATGCGGCTGCAGGCCTTCTCTTTATTGGCCACATACACGCCGCTGGCGAGGTCATCGCCCACCCGCAGCACCGCCAGACCGGGCGGCCGGCCGGCGCGCTCGAGGCGTTCGGCCACCACGGCCTGCAACCGCTCTTCGATCGTTGCCGCCAGCTGGCGGCCATCCAGACGCGTGGCCATGGACCGTGGGCACCTGACACTGCCATCAGCATGCAACGGCATCGCTAGCGTGGACGCTTCAAGGCCTCTTCAGTGAGCGGCACGGGTCCCGGCCATCGCCCCTGGCGAACCCTGATGCGGCTGCGGCGCGGGCTGTTGCGGCTGGAGCTTCCGCGTCAGGCCCTCACACCCTGGCGCCGCCGCGATGGCCTGGCGGTTCTGCTCATTGCCCTGCTGGTGGCGCTGCTCTCCAGCTGGCCGTGGCTGGTGGAGCCCAGTCTCCGGCCGGGTGTGCCCGCCCCCTTCACGGTGCGCGCCCCCAAGACGGCCACGGTGGTCGATTCCGATGCGCTGGAGCAACGGCGCTCGCAACTCGGTCCACGCACCCACGTGCAGGTGGTGGATCCACGCATCACCCGCGAACTGGAGCAGGGTCTGGAGCGGCAGCTGCAGGCGATCCAGCGCCTGGCCAGCACCAACCAGGAGCAGGTGGCACCGCTCGACCTCAGCCCCGAGGAACGGGACTGGCTTGCCGGCCAATCGCCGGCGGTGCTGAAGGCATGGGAGAGCGATCTGCGGCGGGCCCAGCGGCGCATGCTGCAACAAGGCCTGGTGAGCAGCGTGGCGCACCGCCAACTGGAGCAGGCAGCCCAGCTGCAACTGGACGATCTCAGTGAACCGGGACTGAGCCTGGGCAGCCGGATCGTGGCAAGCTCCCTGCAGGGCCGCAGCAACCTGCGGATCGATGCCACCCTCAGCCAGCGACTGATCGAAGACCTGCTCACCCAACAAGGGATCCCCACGATCAAGGTGCGCGCCGGAGAGCTGATCACCAGACAGGGAGAACCGATCAGCAATCAGTCGTATGCGGTGCTCGATTACTTCGGCCTGGTGAACCGCCGGCCCCTGATCGGCGCCTGGCTGCTGCATGCCTGCGAAGCACTGGCCGCCTGTGGTGTGTTGGTCCTGGTGTTGCGCCAGAACCACACCAGCCTGGAGCCGCGCCAGGCGCTGCTGGCCCTGGGGCTGTTGCTGATCGTGCAGGGCTGCAAGCTCTGGCTCGGATCCGCGGCAAGCCCCCTGGCGCTGCTGGTTCCGGCCACCTTGCTGCTGGCCCAGGGGCTTGGCACCACGGCTGGCCTGGTCTGGGTGGCCATCGCATCACTGCTCTGGCCGTTACCCCTGGCCCCCTTCAACGACCAGCGCATCCTGGTGGCCGCAGGCGTGGCTGCCGCCACGGCGGTGTTGGCCGGGCGGCAGCGCAGCCGCGCTCAGCTGCTGCAGCTGGCTCTGTTGATTCCCGTGGGTGCGCTGGTGGCCGAATGGCTGCTGCTGCAGCTGGCGGTGGCCAGCGGCGAAGGGGATGGGCGGCTCCCCGTGGGCGCCGATCTCCCTGGTGAAGCGGTGCTGCTGGGCGGACTGCTACTGGGGGTGCTGCTGATCAGCCCCTTGGTGGAGAGCTTCTTTGATCTGCTCACCCGGGCCCGGCTGCTGGAGCTGGCCGATCTGGAGCGACCGCTGCTGCGGCGGTTGTCGTGCGAAGCGCCTGGCACCTTTGAGCACACCCTGATGATCTGCGGCCTGGCAGAGGAGGGGGGCAGGGCGATCCAGGCCGACACCGATCTGATCCGCACCGGCGCGCTCTATCACGACGTGGGCAAACTGCACGGCCCGCAGTGGTTCATCGAAAACCAGATGGGGATCGACAACCCCCACGACAAGCTCAATGACCCGCAACTGAGTGCCGGCATCCTGCAGGCCCACGTGGATGAAGGGCTCAAACTCGCCCGCCGCTATCGCCTGCCGCGCCCCCTGGCCGACTTCATCCCCGAACACCAGGGCACGCTGAAGATGGGCTACTTCCTGCATGAAGCGCGCCGCCGCGACCCGGACATCCGCGAAGCCGATTACCGCTACCGCGGACCGATCCCCCGCAGCCGCGAAACAGCTGTCCTGATGCTGGCCGATGGTTGTGAGGCGGCCCTGCGCTCCCTCCCGCCCGACACCAGCGAACTGGAGGCACGCGCCATGGTGCGACGCATCGTGGAGGCCCGCTGGCGTGATGGGC
Organism: Cyanobacteriota bacterium; assembly: GCA_039798305.1. GTDB lineage: Bacteria > Cyanobacteriota > Cyanobacteriia > PCC-6307 > Cyanobiaceae > Vulcanococcus. Next base: position 1,373 of record JBDKGF010000027.1, on the reverse strand, counting down.
AGCTGCTCGACAGCGGCCTGAGCTTGGCCGAGCTGGAGCTGCTGGTGCGGGCCTTCGTGCGGGTGTGGCGCCGGATGCGCCATCGTCGGATCCCCTATCCGATTCCAGCCCGCAAGGGTTACAGCGCCTGATGCCCGCCAGTTCCAAGCAGACCAACAGCTGGCAGCACGCCTGGTACCCCGTGGCTTTCCTGCGGGATCTCGATCCCACGCGCCCCACGGCCTTCACCCTGATGGGGCACGACCTGGTGCTCTGGTTCGAGCGCAGCAGCGGACAGTGGCGAGCCCTGGCGGATGTCTGCCCCCACCGGCTTGTGCCCCTCTCCGATGGCCGCCTCAACGCAGCGGGTGAGCTCGAGTGTCCGTATCACGGCTGGACCTTCAACGGCGAGGGGCGCTGCACCGCCATCCCCCAGGCCACCGACAACAGCACGATCGCCCAGCGCAGCCACTGCCAGGGCTACGCCACCGCCACGGGCCAGGGGCTGCTGTTTGTCTTCAGTGGTGATCCAACGGAGGCGTCATCGCAGCCCCTGCCGCTGGTGCCGTTGATCGAGGAGCCCGGCTGGGTGGTGCAGGACACCTTCCGCGACCTGCCGATGGATGCACTCACCCTGCTGGAGAACGTGCTGGATGTGAGCCATGTGCCCTTCACCCACCACGCCACGGTGGGGCGCCGTGAGAACGCCGGGCCGGTGGAGCTGGAGCTCACCAGCTTCGGGCCAGAAGGCTTCACCGGCCTCTGGCAGGAGGGCCCGCGGCGGGGAAAGCTCGGCAGCCAGTTCACCACCTATGCCGCCCCATCGCTGATGTGGCACGACCTCACTGCCAAGGGCTTCGCACGCATCCTCACCGTGGTGTACGCCACACCGATCCGCCGGGGTGAGTGCCGCCTGTTCGCCCGTTTTCCCTTCCAGTTCCACTCCCCCTGGCCGGCTCGGCTGCTGGGCTTGCGGCCCCAGTGGCTGCAGCACCTTGGCAACCACGTGGTGCTGGAGGACGACCAGCTGTTTCTGCACTGGCAGGAGCGGGTGCTCGAGCAGCGCGGCGGCAGCAGGGAGGCGTTGCGCAGCTTTCATCTCCCCACCAGCGCCGATCTCTACATCCGCGCCCTGCACGACTGGGTGAACCGCTACGGCGGTGAGCCCTTTCCGGGTGCCGCACTCCCCCCGCGCCAGGGCCGCCCTGAGCTGATGGAGCGCTACGAAGCCCACACCCGCCACTGCCGCAGCTGCCGTGGGGCTGATCAGCGCCTGCGCCAGCTGCAACCGCTGAGCTGGGCCGTGGCTGCCAGCGCCGCCGTGGCCAGCGCCTGGATCGGGCCTGGACTCTGGGGAGTGCTGGCACTGCTACTGGCTGTCGGCGCTGCCGCTG
>JBDKGF010000026.1:0-15100 GCA_039798305.1 Cyanobacteriota bacterium | reverse complement strand
AGGCGGCCGTGCGCAGCGCCAACTTCTACGCCGGCCGCTCCTTTGGCGACAGCAGCTCTAACAAAGGCACTGTCTTCGTACGGCTGCATCCGATCGGCCAGCGAGGCGATGGCCAGCCCTCCACTTCCGCCGTTGCCCAACGACTCAACCGCCAACTGATGCAGCGGGTGCAGGGTGCGGTGGTGGCGCTGAGCGAAGCCCCCACCGTGCGCGGCTTCAGCAGCGAAGGAGGTCTGGAACTGGAACTGCTCGACACCAGCAACGGCCAGCTCAATCTTCAGCAGTTCGCGCAGCAGGCCCAGCGCTTCATCCAGGCCGCCAATGCCAGTGGACGTTTCACGCGGGTCTCCACCCGCTTCAATGCCGATTCGCCGGTGTTGCGGCTCGAGCCGGATCGCCTGCAGCTGGCCTCCCTGGGGGTGGATCTCGATGAGCTGGTGACCACCCTGCAGGCCAGCTTCGGCAGCACCTATGTGAATGACAGCTTTGAAGGCGATCAGGTGCGGCGCGTGATCGTGCAGCTGGACGGCCAGGGGCGCCGCGACATCAACGCTGTGCTTTCCCTGCAGGTGCGTAACCGCAGCGGCCAGCTGATTTCGATCGGCCAGGTGGTGCAGGTGGTGCCCTCCACCGGACCGAGCGTGATCAACCACAGCCGCCTGGTGCGCTCGATCACGATTCAGGCCCTGCCGGCACCGGGCGTGAGCACCGGCGAGGCCATGGACACGCTCGAGCAGATCCAGCGCGAACAGGGCAGCAGCACTGTCGATCTGGAATGGGCAGGATTGGCCCGCGAGGAGCGCCAGGCCGGCGGCGGCAGCATCCGGGCCTTTGCCCTGGCGGTGCTGGTGATGGCCCTGGTGCTGGGCGCCCTTTACGACAACCTGCTCGACCCGCTGATCATCCTGATCACGGTGCCCCTGGCTCTGCTGGGCGCTGTGGCAGGCCTGATCCTGCGCGGGCTGCCGCTGGATGTGTACGGCCAGATGGGGCTGCTGGTGCTGGTGGCCCTCGCCGCCAAGAACGGGATCCTGATCGTGGAATTTGCCAATCAACGGCTGCGGGAGGGCCTGCCGCTCGATGCCGCCATCCGCGAGGCATCGATCAGCCGTCTCAGACCGATCCTGCTCACCGCCGTCTCCTCCCTCGCGGGCTTCCTGCCGCTGCTCCTCGCCAGCGGTGCCAGCGCCAGCAGTCGCATCAGCATCGGCACGGTGGTGTTCTCCGGCCTGCTGGTGGCCACGGTTTTGAGTTTGTTCGTGGTGCCCGGCGTCTACCGCCTGATCAAGGGGTGGGAACTGGCACGGCCCCAGCGCCGCCTGCATGGAGGGCAGCATGGCTGACCCCCGGAGCTTCAAGATGTCGAGCGGCCTGAAGCTGGCACTCCGTACAGCCGTGCTGGCCGCAGTGGTGGCCGGCTGCAGCCAGCAACCGGGCGCCAGGCCTCCGATGAGCGTGCAGGCCGAGCTGCCTCGCCAGGAAGCCTTCGTGCGCAGCCTGGACACGGTGAGCACCCTGGAGGCGACGAAGGAAATCGAGCTGGCCTCCCAGGCCGGCGGTCGGGTGCAGCAGGTGCTGGTGCAGGGCGGCGACAGCATCCGTGCCGGGCAGCTGCTGGTGGTACTGGATCAAACACAGCTCAGAGCTGATGTGGCGGCCCTGCGGGCCACCGCCGAAACCGATGCGATCGCCTATCGGCGCTTCCAGGGGCTGGTGAGCCAAGGGGCAGCCACCGCGCTGCAACGCGATGAGGTACGGGCCAGGGCGATCGGCTCCCAGCAGGCCCTGCGGGCGAAGCAGGCTGACCTGGCCTACAAGGACATTCGCGCTCCGATCAGCGGGGTGATGGGTGATCTGACGATCAAGCCCGGCGATGTGGTGCAGGCCGGCACCCCCTTCAGCCGCATCATCCGCAACGAGCAGCTGCAGGCCCGCATCGACATTCCCGCCAACCAGGCCAATGCCGTAGCGACGGGCCAGCGGGTGCAACTGCTCGATGGCCTCAACCCCCGCCCCCTGGCGGAGGGGCGGATCAACCTGATCGATCCAGGCGTGAACAACGCCAGCCAGACCCTGCTGGCCAAGGCGGCCATCATCAACCCTCGGGGGCTGCTGCGCAACGGCCAGCGCCTGCGCACCCGGGTGATCCTCGGGGCTGAACGGCAATGGGCCGTGCCCTTTGCGGCGGTGACCCGCAGCTTCGGCCAGAACTTCGTGTTCGTGGTGGGCACCCTCCAGGATCTGGAACGGGATCCCGGCAAGGCCGATCTTGCCGCCCTGCGCCGCCTGCCGAAAGGAACCCTGCTAGCTCTCCAGAAACCGGTGACTCTCGGCCCGCTTCAGGGGGATCTCTACCCGGTCCTCTCCGGGCTGAACCCCGACGACCGCGTGATCGCCAGCGGCAGCATCGGGCTTCGCCATGGCAGCCCGGTGCAGCTCAAGCGCTGAGGCGACTCACTCGCGTCTAGGGGCACCGCGGCGCTGGGCCAGCACCTGCTGCACCTCACGCCAGCTGACGCCGTGGTGGGCCAGGGCCACCTGCAGGTGAAACACGATATCGGCCGCTTCGCCAGCGATCTCGGCGGCGTTGTCGTCCTTGCAGGCCATCACGAACTCAGCGCTTTCCTCACCGATCTTCTTGAGGATGCGGTTATCGCCACCGTCGAGCAGCTTGTTGGTGTAGCTACCGGGTTCGGGCCGATCGCGGCGCCCCTCGATCACCCGCATCAGCTCCGTGCAGATATCCGCCGGCGGCGCGGCGGCAGCGGCACCACCGGCACTGGGGGCTGGGCCATCGTCGTAGAAACAGCTGCGGGCACCGGTGTGGCAGGCCACATCACCGCTCTGCTCGATCGTGAGCAGCAGCACGTCGGCATCACAGTCGTAGCGGAGGCCCCGCAGGGTCTGGGTGTGGCCGCTGGTGGCCCCCTTGTGCCAGAGCTCCTGGCGTGAACGGCTCCAGTAGTGCACCTCACCGGTGGCGAGGGTGCGCTCGATCGCCTCGCGGTTCATCCAGGCCACCATCAGCACGGCACCATCCAGCCAGTCCTGCGCCACCGCAGGAATCAGGCCGGCATCGTTAAACCGAAGAGAACCGATCAGGGCGGGATCCGGGAGCTGAAATGATGCCTGCAAGGGCTGCCGATCCATCTCCACCGATCCTCCCGCAACACCGACCAACTCCGAACCAGGCCCGGGAATGAGCGCCGCCTTCACCTGCACGAAGACCTTCAGCGGCTATCCCTGTTGCCATCGCCAGTGGCGCCATCCCGGCCACTGCCGCTTCGTGCATGGCTACAGCCGCAGCTTCACCCTCTGGTTCCGAGCCACTGAACTGGATGTGCATGGCTTTGTGGTGGATTTCTCGAGCCTGGCCGCTCTACAGGAGCGGCTGGCAGATCAGTTCGATCACACCTTCCTGGTGAATGCCGATGATCCCCTGCTGGAGCAGTGGCAGGCCCTGCACGAGCAAGGAGCACTGGACCTACGCGTGATGGAGAACGTGGGCATGGAGGCCAGCGCCGAGCTGGTGTGGCGCTGGGCCAATCAGCTGCTAGAGCATCGAGACGACGCCCGCAGCTGCTGCTGGAAAGTGGAAGCGCGTGAAAACGAAAAGAACGCCGCCTGCTTTGAAGCAGTGCCGCCGTGGTTCAGGGCGCAGGCTTGATGGTGCGGATCTCGCGCACGTCAAAACCGGAATCGCGGATCGCTTTGCGGATCTGCTGGTCATCAACAACCGCGCCAGGTTTCACATTGATCGTGACCCGGTGCTGCTTGAGATCCACCGAAACAGCCTGTGTGAGAGAAAGACGACGCAGATTCCGCTCGATGCCCTGAGCGCAGAACGAGCACACCATGCCGTTCACCGTGACCTCAACGCGGGAACCCTCCGCTGCCGACCAGGCCGGTGCCATCAGCGAGCCTGAGATCACAAAGGCCAGCGAAATCAGGGCGCGACGCAGATGGACAGCGAACATGGCCATGATTCGGGTAACGCCTGCCCTGCATAGCATCGATTGGCGTGATCCACTGCAGCCCTTTCGCAGACCATTGCTGACAGCCCCACGTCGTCTCGCCGCCTTAGCCCTGGTGCTCTGCTCCGGCACCCTGGTGTGCTGCGCACTGCCGGCTCTGCTGGTGGTACTGGGAGCAGGTTCGGTGTTGGCCACGGCGTTGAGCTGGTGGCCGGGCCTGAGCTTGCTCTCCGAACAGAAAACGGTGGTGTTTGGCCTTGCGGCGGCAGCTCTGCTGATTGCCGGAGTAGGCCTGAGGCAGAGCGCTCGCCTGCCATGCCCAATCAATCCTGAGGCCGCACAACGCTGCCGCCAGCGGCGCCGCCAGGCCAAGACCCTCTACGCCCTCTCCTGCACCTTGTTCGGTATCGGCAGCCTGGCTGCGTTTGTGCTTCCGCTGCTGGCCTGGCGATGAAAGCCACCGCTGCGGCTGTCACCCTGGCCTGCCAACTGGCCGTTCCTCTGATCACCGCTGACGCCAGCCTGGCGTTGCCGATGAGCTACGAAGGCAGCACCACCGTCGGGGTGGAACTGGATCACATCTGGGCGAGCGCCTGGTTCAGCCACGCCGTGCAACGCCAGCTGGGGGTTGGCATCTCAGCCCAGGTGATCCCAGGAGCTGACAGTCAACCGAGCCATGGAAGTGGTCATCCAAACCATGGCAACAGCGAACTCAACACCACAGAAAGCTTCCTACTACTCGACAGCACCCATCTGCTGAAGCGCTGGAACATGGCTCGCGCCCAAAGCAATCTGTGGCTGTTCGCAGGGGTGGGCACCTACCAGAGCTGGACCAGCGAGGGGATCAGCGCGACGCGGATCGCGGCTCGCCCCGGCCTGCAGTTCGACATCGAAAACACCCGACTGCGCTTCGAAGCCAAAGGCCAACTGTTTCTCGCCCAGGGCGTCGAACGCTCGATGCTCAGCGCCACCACCGGCGTCGGCCTGACGCCACCGCGCTATCAGGGGATTCAACCCTGGCTGGAGCTGCAGGTCCGGGCGATGCCTGGCGTGATTGATGAGGTGGAAATCATTCCCAAACTGCGGCTGCTCCACCGCAGAGTTGTTCTAGACGTGGGATACAGCAGTCTAGGCGCCATCACTGGTGGCATCACAACGACGTTCTGAGAGCGACTCGCTCAAGAGGGTTTCACACCACCACAATCCTTCCAAGAGCCAAGGAGACGGGAAAGCTCGTTGCGCATCGATTCAAGCTCACTCACCCTGGCACTGATCGATTCGATCCGGTCTCGAATACTCGTCTTCAAAGCCGAGCAATTGCAAAAACCGGAGCGGCGTACATCCAGAATTCGCTTCAGTTCCGGCAGCGGCATATCCATCGCACGCAACGAACGGATCAAGACCAACTCATCGAGAACCGCAGGATGAAACAAGCGGTAGCCACCTTGGGTGCGCGACACGGTTCTGATCAGGCCTTCATCGCAATAGAAGCGAACCGTTTTGACTGACAAACCCGACGCATCAGCCACTTGGCCGATGCGCAATGCCGGAGCATCCACGAACAGCGTTCCAGATTCAACAATTCTTTCCAACTCTAGTCACCGCGACCGAATCTTGACTCCATGACGCCAAGTCTCCAGCACTCACGCAAAACCAGAGATTTGAACTAACCTGTCCTCAAGGTCATTTCAGTCACATCCGTGCCAAACGCCCGCCTTCAGCACCTTGCCGCCACCCTTGCAGGAGCACTCAGCGTCGCCGCCAGCACAACGCTTGGCACCTACGCCCAGGCCAACAGTGGCGGCGCGCCCGCGATGTATGTCACCAAGGCAGAAGCCGAGGCAGCAGCAAAACAGCACTTCAACTGCACCGGCGCCCACCAAATGGGCAACCAATGGATGCCCTGCGCCACCCATGGGCAATCCAGTGGCACCACCCAGCACAACCACTGAGAGCCAAAATGGACAACTGCGGCGAACCACCCAAGTTAATTGCCGTGGGCATCGCCCCTTTGGGCATCATCTCCATCGGCGTTGTGCCCATGGGAGCGGTCAGCCTTGGGGTTGTGGGCATGGGCGTGGTAAATGCCTGCATCGTTGGCATGGGCGTTGTGGTGGCCGGCTTCAATGCCATGGGGATCTGGTCGATCAGCCCTAGCAACGGGCATCAACACCACAGCAGCGGTGCTGCACAAGAGCAATTGATGGCCTATCCCAGCAAGAAGGTGGCGCTTGAGAAAGCGCGCGCCCTGGGCTGCGAGGGCGCGCACGCCATGGGCGATCTCTGGATGCCCTGCTCAGAACATCCCAGCCAACCTTCCACGCACCAACACTGAGTCTATGCACTCCCTGCGCAGTTTCAGCTTGGCCTTGGTTATCGCCCTGCTGACCACAACGTCATCCGCCTTTGCCTGCGAACAACATCAAAGCCCACAACAATCAAACACACAGCAAGGATCAACAACTCCCCAGAACCCCCCTCAGCATTCGAACCGTGGGCAACATTGAGATGCCCTGCTCAGGCAGTCCACCCCAGCCGTTTTCACCCCAACACTGATTCGATGAACTCCCTGCGCCGCTTCAACCTGGCTCTCGTCGCCATCCTCCTGGCAACAACGTCTTCCGCACTGGCCTGCGGCGGCGGTGGTTCAGGCAGCTACCGCAAACCCGCAAGCCCTGGCCAACAGCATCACAGCACTTCGACACCCGCTTCCCAACCAGGATCGGCAGCTCCCCAGAGCGCCCCTCAGTAGGGGTGCCTGAGAGCTGCCGACTGCCTGGTTCACCGGCGAGCTTCCGTTCAGAAGCGGAAGCTCGTCTTCACCAGACCGCCGAACTGACTGAAACTCTCACCCGCAGGTGTTTGTTGCCCAAGGGGGCGGCTCAGATAGATGAGAGCCGGCGTGACGCTGATCTTGTCAGTCACCTGGAACTTGTACCACCACTCCCACACGTAGTTGCCATCGTTGGGTGTGACGCCGCCGGTGAGTGCTGTAGCAAATACGGGCTGAGCAACAGCGAAGCCAAAGTCATTCCCTTTCTGGAACACATCGGTCCACTGCAGGCCCACCATCCAGGACTGACTGGTGCTCAGACTGCCCGCAGGTTGCGGCACGCTGTAGCTGGTGCTGTTGATGCCCCAGCCAACGCTCACCGAAGGCCACCAGCCACTCTGCAGCGGTTGCCAATAGGCACTCAAACCAAGAGCATTGGTTTTGGCGCTCGCGTTGTGATCGATGGCGCCATGCGTGAAGGGCGTGGTCCCAGGAACGAACTGGGTGTCAGGCTGCACATAACTCCAGATGGCTGCCAGGCCCCACTGTTCCTGCTGATAGGCCAGCTGCACACTGCCTGTCGCGCCGGAAAACTTGTTGCCGATGCCGCCACCACCATCTCCCTCGGGCACTGAGGGATTGCCCGACTGACCATTCGAGGCCACATAGTTGGCACTGATACTGAAACCACCCTGTTGCCACCAGGCACCGGCGCCAGCACCGAGGTTCTTGCTGTAAGCGGCGGGGGCACCATTCACCGTCATCACGTTGAGGATGGTGTCAGCTGGATACACGCTCGGCCAGAGAGCGAGCATGTCTTCCTGGCCTACACGACCACCCAGGGTGAAGGTGAACTGGCCGACAGGGAATTGATAGAAGAGCTTGTCGATGGCCACGATGTTGGGGCCTGCATCTTCTTCAAAGGCGACTTCCAGCTCCGAGAGGCCCAGTGCATGGGGCTCACCACCGAACACGCTGCTGCCGAAGTTGCCCGCACGCAGGTTGGTGCGCAACAGATCCTTTCCCGTGAAGCTGGTATCGAAGGTCAGCTGAACGTCGTAATTAAACGTGGTGGCATTGGGCAACGTAAAGACAGGTGTATAGGAACTGTTGCGATTGGCGGTATTGGCGCCGCGGTTGATTGCTGAGCCCGAGAAGGTATTAGCGCCCACCACAAAGGTGGCCAAACCCGAAAGCTTGGTAGTAGTGGAGAACTGGGTGGCTTCCAGCTCGGCCACTTTGGCCTCAAGGCCATCCACGCGGCCCTTGAGCACGGCGAGTTCCTTCTCGAACTCCTTCATCAGGCGTTTGAGCTCGTCGGTCACTTCGGTGACGCGATCGAGGCAGGCGTTCAGCAGTGCGGCCGCTTCATAGCGGGTCATCGCACGGCTGCCGCGGTAGGTGCCGCTGGGATAGCCGGCCACACAGCCGTAGCGCTCGATCAGGTTGCTCAGTGCCTGATAAGCCCAGTCGGTGGGCTGCACGTCGGAGAACTGGGTGATCGAGGTCACCTGGTCGGCACTGGCGCCGTACTGGTCGATACCGGCGAGATTGAGGCTGCCGCGCTCAGCGGCAGAAACCCCAAGGTTGCAGCCCAGGGCAGCCGGAACGAGCAGGGCAGCGGCTGCGGCCAGGGGAGAACGAGTCAAGCGCATGAGTTGCTGAGCACAGGCGCCACGACGACGCCAACGGCCCAGATGATCCCCTTTTCTCCAGCAGATTTCACTTACCGGAGACTCCGTGTCATGACTTCCACGCATCGGGCGCTCTCTTGGCACCCTGTTCGACGCCCCCGCGCCAGGCCCGCGCAACAGAACGCCAAGCCGGTCGCATAGACAACAAACGGATCCAACGCGTCGCAATTTAAGATTTGCTTCCGATTCGCGTCGCGGACGTTCATCCCGCGGAAGCCTGTTGCCCATTGCCCTTCTTTTGCCTGCGCTGCAGCTGCTTCACCCCATGCCCGGGGTGATCACCCAGGGAGTGCGAGAGGGCCATCCCGCCATCGACATCGCCTGCATCACAGGCACACCGGTGCGAGCCGCTCATGACGGTCAGGGATCGGTGCGGCGTAGCTATACCCACGGCACCACCTTCGAGCTGCGGGGAGTCGATGGTCTGGAAACGAGCTACAGCCATCTGCACACGGCCATGCCCGCCGGGCACTACAAGCGCGGCGATCAGATCGGCACCTGCGGCAACACCGGTATCTGGAGCAGCGGGCCTCACCTCCACTTCGAATCCAACCGCCCCGAGCTGCTGGGCTCGCTGATCCAGGAGGAGGCACCCACCACGTTGCCGATCGCCCAACCCAAGCTCCCCTTGGCCATCGGCGGCTCGCCAGACGCCCTGAACTCGCGGCCATGATGGCCACCTGATCCCCCGCCACCCGCAGTGGCAAGACCCGATTGAGCAGGCTGGCCACGATCTGGGCCATCTTTCAGGGGCTGCTGCTCGAAGCACTGCCCTTTCTGCTGATCGGCGTGCTGATCGCAGGTCTGGCCCGCTGGATCGCCCCAGGAGGGCGCTGGCTGCAGCGTTTGCCCAGTCAACCGCTGCTCGCGCCCCTCACCGGTGCAGCCCTGGGGTTCGCCTTGCCGGCCTGCGAGTGCGGCAATGTGCCCGTCGCACGGCGGTTGTTGGCGGGTGGTGCACCCCTGGGTTCTGCCCTGGGCTTCCTCTTCGCCGCCCCGGTGCTCAATCCGATTGTGCTGGCCAGCACCTGGGCTGCCTTTCCGGATCAGCCCTGGCTGCTGGCGGCGCGCCCCCTGGCCGCCCTGCTGCTGGCCCTTGCCCTTTCAGCGCTGTTGCAGCAATGGCCTGAAGGCCAGCTGCTCGAACCGGCTCTGCTGGAGGAACGGCGCCTGAGCCAGCCCCTGGCTGAGGTTGGGCTACTGGAGCGGCGCAGCGGCCTGGTGGGGGCCGCGCCACCAACGGCGCCCCCGAAGCCGGAACGGCCGAGCCTGGCCACCGTGCTCGAGCACAGCAGCCGTGAATTTCTGGATCTGGCGGGGCTGCTGGTGCTGGGCAGTGCCCTGGCGGCAGTGGTGCAGACCCTGTTGCCCCGCACCTGGTTGCTGACGGTGGGAGGCGCTCCCACCATCTCCGTGCTCAGCCTGATGCTGATGGCGGTGGTGGTTTCGGTCTGTTCCAGCGTGGACGCCTTTCTCGCCCTGGGCTTTGCCGCTCAGATCACCCCAGGCGCGCTGCTGGCCTTTCTGGTGCTGGGGCCTGTGGTGGACCTGAAGCTCCTGGGGTTGTTTGGTGTGGTGCTGAAGCCACGAGCGATTGCGCTCACGGCGGCGGGTGCCTGTGTGGTGGTGCTGCTGATCGGGCAATGGGTGAATCTCTGGCTGCTTTGATCCGCCCGCTCGCGCTGGCCCTCTGGGGTGCTGTGCTTCTGGTGAGCACCCTCACGGGCCGGCTCGAGCTGTTGTTGCGCGGAGTGTTTCATCCGCTGGTAGGGCTCAGCGGCGTGGTGCTGTTGGCAATCGCCCTGCAACAGGCGCTGCAGGGCCGGCGCGAACGGCGCTGGAACCGCAGCTGGGTCTTGAGCGGCGTACTCGCAATCGCGGTGCTGCTCCTGCCGCCCAATCCCTCGTTCAGCGATCTGGCCTCCAACCGCAACAGCGATCTGGGCAGCGAGGTGGAGCTGGATTTCCTGCTGCCGCCGGGCCAGCGCAGCCTCACAGACTGGGTGCGGCTGCTGCGCAGCCAGCCCGACCCGCAGCTCTACAACGGTGACCCCGTGCGTATCAGCGGTTTCGTGCTCACGCAACCGGATGGGCCGCCGCAGCTGGGGCGGTTGCTGGTGCGCTGCTGCCTGGCGGATGCCACACCGATCGGGCTGCCGGTGCGCTGGCCGAAGGGCTTCACAGCGACGGCTGATCAATGGCTGGCCATCGAGGGCCGCATGGGCATGGAGAACGTGGCGGGCCAGCAGCGCAGCGTGGTGCTGCCGGAACGGATCCGCACGATTCCGCGGCCGGCCAGGCCGCTTGAGCCATGAACAAACCAGCGCTGCTGCTGGCCGCCGGAACGCTGCTGGCCCTGATGCAGCAGCAGCTGTTGCTGCAACGCCCACCGAGGCTGCTGGAGCTGCACTCGAGCACCGCCAGCTCCGGCCCCGCAGCCCTCTCGCTGCGCTTCAGCCGCCCCATGGATCGCGCCAGCCTGGCGGAGCGCAGCCAGCTGAAGCCATCCCTGCCCCATCAGTGGTTGGGCGCAAACAACCCCTTACGGCTGCTGCTCGCAGCCAATCAACCGATCACCGGGGCGATCCAGCTGCTGATCAGCGGAGTGGATCAACGGGGCCTGGCGCTGCAACCGCAGCGCTGGAGCTGGGACCCAAGACCGCGACTGCTGGCGGTGGTGCCCAAGGGCAGCGGTGAGCAACTGCAACTGCTCCAACGCGATGGCAACTGGCAGCCACTCACCCCGGAGTTCGAGCGAATCACCGCAGTGACCCCGTTGGGGGATGGATCGGGCATCGCCCTGGCCAGCCGCAACGATCAAGGTGAGCGGCTGTGGCTCCTGCCGCTGGAGCAGAGCGCCCTGCAGCGTGGCGGCGAACCGGGCAGCAAGGCGGTGAAAGCTGGCCCCCTTCGGTCGCTGCTGCCAGAGCCTTTGATCTTCACGCACCTGAGCAGCAACCAGCGCGGCGACCTGCTGGTGCAGTGGAGCGCCCAGGCCCTGGGCCGCTCGATCACCAGCTTCTGGCCGCGCCAGGGCAACCGTCAGCAACTGGAGCTGGAAGCCTCCGGCCCGATGCAGCTGCTTCCCGACGGTGGTGCTCTGGTGATGCCTGAGCTGGAGGGGCTGAGCCTGCGCAACCTGCCCGGCCGGCCCGAGCGTCGCCAGCTGCTTCCCGGCAGCCGCGATCTGAGCAGTTTCTGCCCAGTGAGCGGGCGGGCACTGCTGGTGCGGCACTGGCCTGATTTCCGACGTTCTCTGGAGCTGGTGGAACCCGGACAACCACCACGCCAGCTGTGGCTGGGCGGTGATGCAGTGCTGAGCACGGCCTGCGATCGCGGCGGTGAACGGGTCTGGCTGCTCGTGAGCCACTGGCGCAGTGCCCAGCGCAGCCGGCTGCTGGAGATCAACCGCCAGGGGCAGATCGTGCGGGAGAGAGATCTGGCGGGCTGGGAGGTGGAGCCTGGCGTACCGATGGCCTACGACCCCACGCGTCAGCAGTTGCTGCTCACCCTGCGGCAACAAGGCCGCCCGGACGCACAACCCGTGTTGATCCCGGTACGTGATCTGGCGCTGCAGCCCCTGCCAAAAGCGGTGCGGCAGGCCCTGTGGTTACCGCCTGGCTAACTGCAGCGGCAACAGCAGCAGGCACAGCACACCGATCAGCGGGCCGGGCGGCAGGTTGACCCAGGGCTGAATCGCCAACAGCAGACCTCCGCCGCTGAGCAGCATGCCGAGCAAGGCTGATCGCCAGAGGGCCTGGCGCAGGCTGATGGCACCCGGCAGGGCGAGCAAGGCGGGAGCGCCCATCAAACCAATCACCAGCACAACCCCAACGGCGGTCATTGCACTGACGACCGTGAAAGCAGTGACGAGGGTGAGCAGCAGCCGCAGGCGCCGCACCGGCAGTCCGGCACTGGTGGCACCCAGGGGATCCACCCCCAGATAAACGTAATGGTGGTAACGCCAGAGCAGCAGCAGCAGCATGGCGAGCAGGGCCAACAGGCTGCGCACCAGGTCGGCGGGTGCCGCAGCCAGCAGATCCCCGAACAGCACGGCCTCCAGATCGACGCGGATGCCGAGCAGGGGAATCAACAGCACCCCCAGCCCCAGAAAGCCCGCCAGCACTGTGTTCAGCACGGCTTCATCGCCGGGCTGTCCAGGGCGTGAAGCACCACTGAAGCGCTCGGCCAGCAGAGCACCCGCCAGACCACTGATCGCACCCCCCACCCCCGGATCGATGCGGAGAGCCACCGCCAGGGCCAGACCGGGGAGCACGGCGTGCGACACCAGGTTCACCAGGAACAGACGCCGCTGCACCAGCAGGACCGTGCCCGTGAGCGGGCAAAGCCCACCCACCACTAACGCCACCGCGAGCGGCAGCAGCCACCACACACGCTCCATAGGATCAGGGCCCCCCGCCCCGCTGGTTCGGCCATGCCCTCCCAGGTTGCCGCCTCAGGTGATCGCCAGCTGCTGCTGCTGGAGCAACTGAAGCTGGCCGATCGGGAACTGTCCGGCCAGGACCTGCACGCCCTGCTGCGCCAGAGCCCCCAAGCGATGGGACTGGCCACCGTGTATCGGCACCTGCGCCAGCTGCAGCAACGGGGTCTGATCCGCTGCCGCCATCTCCCCAGCGGCGAGGCACTGTTTGCGCCCGTGGAGCGCGATGAACACCACCTCACCTGCGTGGATTGCGGCACCACCCTGGTGCTGGAGCACTGCCCGATGCACAACGTTCAGCTGCACGGGGATCAGGCGGAGGGCTTCCAGCTGCTGTTCCACACTCTCGAATTCTTCGGTCTGTGCCGTAGCTGCCGGGAACGGCAGAACGCCTAACCGCAGCAGTGATTGCCCACCCGCAGATCACCGAGAGCCTGGCGCACCTGTTGCGGAGTGCCGTCGGCCAGGAGCTGGCGATCGAGCACGAGCACCCGGTCGTAGGCGTCGAGGTCGCGACCCCAGTCGTGACTGCTCACCAGCAGGGTGAGCCCGGCATCGCTGAGCTGACGCATCACCCGCAGCAACTCCGTGCGCGAGGGCGGATCGATCGCGGCGCAGGGTTCATCCAGCAGCAACAGCCGCGCCGGTTGCACCAGGGTGCGCGCCAGCAGGGCCCGCTGCTGCTGACCGCCGGAGAGCTGATCGAGCCGGCGCCCGGCTAGCCCCATCAGGCCAACCCGCTGCAGCGCCGCCTCCACATCGCAGCAGCCTGGGCGCTGACCGGCCAACCGCCCGAGCGCCACCAAGGCCCGGACCGTGATCGGAAATCCCCAGGCAATCTCGCCTCGCTGAGGCATCAGGGCCAGCTGCTGACGCGCCAGGGCAGGAGTGAGGGGAATACCCTCCCAGGTGATCGAGCCACCCGCAGGGCTCAGTTGCCCCTCCAGGGCCTGCAGCAAGGTGCTTTTACCTGCTCCATTGGGCCCCACCAGGGCAGTGAGAGTGCCGGGCTGCAGTGTGAAAGAGAGCTGATCGAGCACCAACTCCGGCCCGCGGCGCACACACAGCTGATGAACGCCGAGCACCGCAGCAGGCTTCGCTCACTCCAAGGTAATGAGCAGGCGAGCCTTGATCGATGCAACGCCTCCATCACCCCGACAGCAGCTCTACGTAGCGGATCACCCCACCAGCAGAACCTCACACCTTTGAGAACCATTATCGTTGCCACTTCGGATGGGTTCAGGCATGCGGCGAACCGCAGCGGTGTTGATGGCAGCACTGGCTCTGACGGCGGTTCAGGCCTGCAGCCCAGGCTCCCAGGTGGATGTGATCGCTGCCGATGGCGCCCTGTGTGACATCACCCGACGACTAGCGGCGAGCAGCCTGAAGGTGGACTGCCTGCTGGGCCCAAGCGACGACCCCCATCAGCTGCAGCTCACGCCCGCCCAGACCCACCAGATCAACCAGGCCCAGCTCCTGCTGATCAACGGCTACGGGCTAACCCCAACGCTCGACAGGCTCAGTCAGGCGGTGAAAGTGGCGGAGATCGCTGTTCCGAACAGCCCCAACCTCAACAATGGAGGCCAGGCCGATGAACACGGCCACGCCGAGCACGACCACGAAAGCGAAGGCAAGGCCGCTCACCTGCATGGCGATCAAGATCCCCACGTCTGGCACGACCCACGCCAGGCCGCAGCGATGGTGAAGCTGGTGAGCAAGAAGCTCGAGCAGCTCAACCCACAGGCCGCGCCGCTGATCCAGAAACGAGCCGAGGCGATGCAACGCAGCCTGACGGCCCTCGATCGCTGGAACCGCCAGCAATTCAGCACGATCCCACCACCGCGCGTTCTCGCCAGCGGCCACCGGGCCTTCGCGAGCCTGGCCAGGGCTTATCAACTCAAGGAGCTGCCCGTGGTTGATGCCACCAGCACGAGCGAGGCGCTACGACCGCAGGCCCTGGCCAACGTGGTGGGCGCACTGCGCAACCAGGGCGTGCGCAGCCTGTTCGCCGAACAGACGCCTGCCAGCAAGGCATTACTGCGGATCAGCAGCCTCAGCGGCGTGCCGCTCGCCAGCCAACCCCTGCGCGCCGACTCCGCCGGCGACAACCTGATGACAACCCTCACCACCAACACCTGCCTGATCGTGGATGCGCTTGGGGGGCGGTGCGACCAAGCCGGCGGCAACACACTCGCCGCGACCTGGAACGCCATCCGAT
>JBDKGF010000025.1:0-2681 GCA_039798305.1 Cyanobacteriota bacterium | reverse complement strand
GGCGGTGGGGAACAGGAGCAGACCCGACCACCCGACAAAAACGAAGCGGTCGCGCTTGAGCCAGTCATCGAGGACGTCGAACCATCCCCGCTGCGGCGCGCGCCCTACAGCGATCGTCATGGGTGGGAAAAACCGCGGGCTGTGGGTTACCGGGGGATCGTAACAACGTTGATCCGCACCGCGAGGCGGGTTTTGACGGCCTGACACGGCCCGTCACCATTGCGTTTTGGGTATTTGTGCTCAGGCCTTGCTCGGGCCGGTTGGGAGGCGCGCCAAGATGGCAGGCCACCGGTTGTTCCGCCCATATGGCCTCGGCATCCACAGCAAAGGCTGCCCCCTCTTCCACGTTGCTGGAGCAGGACGTGCTGGGTTCCCGCCGTCTCTCCAATGTGCTGGTGGCGGCGGTGGTGAGCACCGGCGGTCTGGGCTTTCTGCTCACCAGCGCCTCAAGCTTCCTCGGCACCGATCTGCTGCCCATCGGGCACCCCGCTGCCCTGAGCTGGGTGCCGCAGGGCTTGGTGATGGGGCTCTACGGCATCGCCGCCGCACTTCTCTCCACTTATCTCTGGGCGGTGATCGCCATTGATGTGGGTTCCGGCGCCAACCGGTTCGACAAGGCAGCCGGCACTCTCACGGTGACCCGCCGTGGCTTCCGCCAGCTGATCAGCGTCACCACCCCGCTCAAGGACATCCAGGCTGTGAAGGTGGATGTGCGCGATGGCCTCAACCCCCGCCGCCGCCTCGCTCTGCGGGTGCAGGGGCGCCGCGACCTGCCGCTCACCCGCGTCGGTGAGCCGATGCCTCTGGCCGATCTCGAGCGCGGCGGTGCCGAACTGGCGCGCTTTCTGGGTGTTCCCCTCGAGGGCGTTTGAGCATGACGTCCTTCCGATCCGGCTCCCTGCGCGGCCTGCTCCTGGCCCTGCTGCTGTTGCTCAGTCCGCTGGGCCCTGTGGCCTGCGCCGCTCCCGGGCCGTCCACCAGTTTCGGTTGCGGCATCTCGGGTGTGCCCTGCCTTAAGGGCACCGCCCTGGTTGAGCTCACCACCAGCAAAGGCACTGTGGAGCTCAGCCTCGATGGCGGCGCCGCTCCGCTCACCGCCGGCAACTTTGTGGATCTGGTGCGTCGCGGCGCTTACAACGGCACCCTCTTCCACCGTGTGGTGAAAGAGCCCATTCCGTTTGTGGTGCAGGGGGGAGATCCTCAGAGCGCCAACCCCAACACGCCTGTCGATCTGCTCGGCACCGGGAGCTTCGTCGATCCGGTCACTGCCCAGCCCCGCCTCATTCCCCTTGAACTGTTCCTTGAGGGTGAGAGCAGTCCTCGCTACGGCGAGATCACGGTGGGTCCTGGCCAGGCCGAAAAGCTCAAGCTTCAGCATCAGCGTGGAGCCCTTGCCATGGCCCGCTCCAACGATCCCAATTCGGCCAGCGCGCAGTTCTACATCGCCCTGCGGGCTCTGCCCGAGCTGGATGGTCGTTACGCCGTGTTCGGCCGGGTGACCAAAGGCATGGATGTGGTGGATCAGATCAGCCAGGGCGACAAGCTGATCAGTGCCAAGGTGCTGCAAGGCGGCACCTTGGTGCAGGACGCCAAGTAGGCCCCAATGAAGTAAGCGATGGGTGCCGGCTCAGGCCGGCACGCGCTTGTCGAGACTGGTGACCTTCAGATACGGGGTGCTCACCCCGGAGGCGCGCTCCAGAGAGATGCGGCCGGTGCGCGCAATCTCCAGGATCCCGTAGGGCTCGAGCACGTTTTCCAGGGCCACGAGTTTGCCGGGATCGCCCACCACTTCCACGGTGAGGGCTTCGCTGCCCAGATCCACCACCCGGGCGCGGAACACCTGCACCAGATCCAGGATGGCGGCCCGCTGGCTCTCCGGTGCCGAGACCTTCACCAGCATCAGCTCCCGCTCCACGGCGGGAATGCGGGTGAGGTCGGTGACCTCGAGCACGTTGATCAGCTTGTCGAGCTGCTTGCTCATCTGAGCCAGGGTGCGCTCATCACCCTCCACCACCATCGTGAGCCGCGACACGCCGCTGCGCTCGGCAGGCCCGACGGCCAGGCTCTCGATGTTGAAACCGCGGCGGGCGAACAGGCCGGAGATGCGGCTCAGCACGCCTGATTCGTCTTCCACCAGCACCGACAGGGTGTGCTTCATGCCCAGGGCTGTTCGCGTGGCTGACTTGTGCCCAAATTACGTGCCAGCCAGCCCAGGACGTGGCGGTTGAACAGTTCGGGCTTCTCATCGTGAGGACAATGGCCCAGCTTCGGCAGCAGTTGCAGCTCCAGATCGCCTTTGTGCCGGTGCAGCCGTTCACTGATCTCGGGCGGCACCAGCCTGTCGTGGCTGCCCCAGAGCACCAGCAGGGGCTGGCGCATCTGCTCCAGCAGCACCGCTGCCGTGGCACCGCGGGGCCGCAGGGCCATGCCGATGCTCATGGCCCGCAGCGCCCGCGCCGCCCGCGGCCGTAGCGCCGGGCGGGCCACCAGGCGGCGCAGTTCGCGGTCGACCGCCCGCTGGTCGCTATAGGCGCTGCGCAGGCCTAGATCCAGCAGCGGTGTGCGGGCGATCAGGGGCACCAGCAGCTCAAGGGGCAGCAGGCGGCAGAGCACCACCACCAGCTGGCGTTTCACCTGCCGTCGCCAGGGCCGCTGCCGCCGTTGCAAGGGCATCAGCAGGG
>JBDKGF010000024.1:0-2651 GCA_039798305.1 Cyanobacteriota bacterium | reverse complement strand
CCCAGATGGCTTCCCCGCTTTCCCCCTCCCGCCGCCGGCAGCCAGCTGCTGCGCTCAGTGGCTCAGCCCTCAAGGCCCGCGATGCCCTGGTGCTGGAGCATCTGCCCCTGGCTGATGCCATTGCCGCTGCCGCTGCCCGGCGCCTGTTCCCGCTGGTGGAGCGGGAGGATCTGATCCAGGTGGCCCGTGAAGCCCTGGTCCGCTCCGCTCCCCGCTGCAGAGCCGGCGAGCCGGCTGAGCCCTATCTGCGCCGCTGCATCAGCGGGGCCCTGCAGCACTACCTGCGCGATCGGGTGCGGCTGGTGCGCGTGCCGCGCCGCCTGCATGAGCAGGGTGAATGCCCGCTGCGGCACCTCAGCCTTGATGCCAGCGTTGATGGCGAGCCCTGCCTGCTCGATCAGCTGGCCGCTCCAGAAGCCGAGCCGGCCCTCAGCGAAGCCATGAATGGCCTTGCGCTGGAGCAGCTGGTCGATCAGCTGCCCGCCGCCCAGGCCGCAGCCCTGAGGCTCACCGTCCTTGAGGGCCTGTCACTGCGGGCAGCGGCCGAGCGGCTGGAGATCAGCGCCATGTCGGTGATGCGGGCCCAGAAGAAGGCCATCGCGGCCCTGCGGCAGCAGCTGGAGGGCGGGGGCTGAGGCCCCTTTCCCCGCCTGCCCTTGGCCTACCTGGCAAAGGCCCATGGAGGGCTGACCGCATCCGTAGGCGGTGGCCCCATTGAGGCCCATGGCACCACTGCAGCTCAGCAGCAACACCGCACCGATCCTGGCCCTGGTGGGTGCTGAGATCTTTTCGTTGATGGCCTTTGTGGGCGTCTGTGAGGCCCGCGCCACCGACATCGCCCTGTGCGAGAGCCGTTGGTCGCTGGCTCTCCCCGCCATTGCCCTGGCCGGTCAGTCGGCCGCCACCTACTTCATGGACTCCGGCCGCCCTGGGGCCAGGGGCCCTGGTGGTGGCGGCCCTGATGGCGGCATGCCATCGCCTGTGGTGCGTCACCTGCCCCCGCGCAATCGCCTCGGTCAGTTCCGCTCCAACAACGACGAGGACGGGGACGATGCGCTGGCTGCTTGATCTGGCCGTTGCCTTCCTCGCCCTGGGCGTCATCGAGGCCCTGGTGAAGCCGCTGGCGCGGCGGTTTGTGCAGCGCCGGATCCTGGCGGCGGCGCCACTGCTGTTCCGCCAGCTCGATCCGCTGCTGCCGGCCCTGCTGCAGCGCTGTTCCGGCGCTGAGCTGGAGCAGGTGGTGCGCCAGAAGCTGGAGGCCCTCACCGGCGAGAGCTGGGCTACAGAAGACCTGGCGCCGCTGTTTGCCCTGTTCGACCCGCGGGCGGCGGCCGATCACGCCCTGGGCCAGATGAGCGATGACGCCTTCTCCCGCTGGCTGGAGGGCGCAACGCCGGAGGAGCTGGAGCGCTGGCAGCCATGAGCAAGACCGCCAAGCCCAGCAAGCCGCTGGTGCCCACCAGCAACTACGTCACCCATTTCGATCCCGCCAAGAGCCACCACCGCGCCTGGCTGCAGGCCGTGCTCGACCAGCTGGTGGCCCTGGATCCTGCGGCCCTGGCCGAGGGCAGTGACCTGCGAGACCTGTGGAAGGCCGCGGTGGAAACCAAGGCGCCAAAGGCGCAGGCACCACAGGGGTGGCCGGAAAAACCGGCCACGGTCACTGGCCTCCCGCCAGCCGTTGCAGTCGCCCTCCCCCTGGTCAAGGAGTTCGAAGGCTGCCGGCTCACCGCCTACCCCGATCCTGAAACCGGCGCCGAGCCCTGGACGATCGGCTGGGGATCGACGGCCTATGCCGATGGCCGCGAGGTGCGCAAGGGCGATCGCATCAGCCAGGCGCTGGCCGACTCCCTGCTCGCTGGCCGGCTGGAGCAGGACTGCCGCCTGCTGGACCAGCGGATTCCGCTCTGGCAGCAGCTGAGCGTGAACCAGCAGGCGGCGCTGCTCTCGTTCACCTACAACTGCGGCCCCAACTGGTTCGGCAGCTCCGGGTTCAGCACCGTCACTAAGGCGCTGCAAGCGGGGGTGTTGGAGCAGGTGCCTCCGGCGCTGATGCTCTACGTCAACCCCGGCGGGCCCAGCGAGGCCGGGCTCAGGCGGCGTCGCAAGGCGGAAGCAGCGCTTTGGAGCGCATCGCCCATTCAGGGGAAAGCGGCATCACCCGTTCGGGTGAGCAGCACTGCCTCCGCTGGGGGAGGCGTGATCCAGCACCCCAACCCACTGGTGGGTGTGCCCCGGTTTCAGCAGCGCGATTCGGTGCAGCTGGCCCAGCGCGATCGCACCTGTTTTTCGTCGAGCTGCGCCATGCTCCTGGAAGCCCTCAAGCCCGGCACGCTCAAGGGCGCCAATGGCGACGACCAGTACCTGGCGGTGGTGCAGCGCTTTGGCGACACCACCGACGCCAGCGCCCAGCTGCGTGCCCTGGCCCACTTCGGCGTCACGGCCCGGCTGGTGCAAAACGCCGACTTCACGCTGCTGGAGCAGCAGATCAACCGCGGCATCCCCATCCCCTGCGGCTACATCCACCGCGGACCGGTAGAGCGGCCTACCGGAGGCGGCCACTGGCTGATCGTTGTCGGCCACACCCCCACCCATGTTGTGGTGAACGACCCCTGGGGAGAGCCGGATCTGATTCACGGCACCACCCTCAA
>JBDKGF010000023.1:0-2943 GCA_039798305.1 Cyanobacteriota bacterium | reverse complement strand
CTCAATGGCCTGCAGCCCCCCGGGACCTTCTTGCGCTTGATGCAACAAGGCCTCCAGCTCAGCAATAGCGATCCCACGTTCGCGCGCCAGGCGCGGGAATTGCTGGCGGGCGGCCTCCAGGCTGATGTGGGGATCAACGCCGGAGGCGGAATCCAGCAGCAGATCAGGGGCCGGTTGGCTGACGCCGGCCAACTCCCACACACTGGCGGCCTCCGCCACACGCACAGCCAGCGCAGGATTGCTGGCCGCCAGGTTGGGTGCACCCGCCGGGCGGCCTTGCAGGTAGCGGGGTGATTGGAAGGTTTGCCCGATCAGGCGTGAGCCCACCACCTGATCACCCCGGCGCAGCAGGCTGCCAGTGGCTGCATCAGGGGCCACCAGCCGTGCCAGGCCGAGCAGCGGCAGGGTGATCACCACCACGGTGAGCAGCCAGAGCATCACGGTGACGCGCACGCCCCGCAGCAGTTGGGTTGTGAACGACATCAGAACTTCTCCGGTTGGGCGATCACCACGAACAGGTAGCCCGAGAGGGCCGCTGTTCCGCACAGCAACAAGGCGAGGGTGTGGCTTTGCAGCGGGGGCTGGCTACCGTGAAACAGCGGAGCGATCAGGAGCGTGCCGGCGGCGAGGAGCAGCGGCAACCAGAAGCGAATGTGCAGAAAACGTTGCATCTCAAATCCTCAGATCAAACGGAGTGCACCGATCGCCAGATCAATCAGCTTGATCCCCACGAAGGGCGCCACAACTCCGCCAGCGCCGTACACCAGAAGATTGCGTCGCAACAGCTGATCGGCACTCAGCGGCCGGAATTTCACACCCTTCAAGGCCAGGGGCACCAACGCCGGAATGATCAGCGCGTTGAACACCATCGCCGAAAGGATGGCCGATTGCGGTGATGCCAACTTCATCACATTCAGCGCTTCCAATCCCACACCAGCAAACAGGGCGGGCAGGATCGCGAAGTACTTGGCGATGTCGTTGGCGATCGAGAAGGTGGTGAGCGCACCTCGAGTGATGAGCAGCTGTTTGCCGATCGTCACGATGTCGATCAGCTTGGTGGGATCGCTATCGAGATCCACCATGTTGGCCGCCTCTTTGGCAGCCTGCGTGCCGGAATTCATCGCCACGCCCACATTGGCTTGGGCCAGTGCAGGAGCGTCGTTGGAGCCATCGCCGGTCATGGCGACCAACTTGCCGAGTTTTTGCTCCTGCTGAATCACAGCGATCTTGTCCTCTGGTGTGGCCTCAGCGATGAAGTCGTCCACCCCGGCCTCCCTGGCAATCACTGCAGCGGTGATCGGGTTGTCGCCGGTGAGCATCACCGTGCGAATTCCCATGCGACGCAGCTGATCAAACCGTTCACGAATTCCCGGCTTGATGATGTCTTTGAGGTAGATCACACCGAAGAGTTCGGCGCCGCGGCAAACCGCCAGTGGGGTGCCGCCGAGGCGTGACACCTGCTCAAAGCATTGATCCAGGGCCTCGGGCACCTCACCACCACGGGAGCGCACAAACCCCTTAACGGCATCCACGGCTCCCTTGCGAAATTCGATGCCATCAGGAGCGTCCGAGCCGCTCATGCGGGTGCGAGCAGAAAAGTCGATGCCGCTGGCAGCGTCGATCGCAAATGGGAGGGCGGCACCAAGCTTTTCGGCCAGCCGCACGATCGAGCGCCCCTCTGGCGTTTGATCGAAGCAACTGGCGGCGAGGGCCGCCTCGGCCAGCTCCGCCACGCTGTGTCCACCGACCGGTAGGAACTCCTCCGCCAGGCGGTTGCCCAGGGTGATCGTGCCTGTTTTATCGAGCACCAGGGTGTTCACATCGCCGCAGGCCTCCACAGCCCGGCCCGAGGTGGCGATCACGTTGAACTGGGCCACCCGGTCCATCCCGGCGATGCCGATTGCACTGAGCAGGCCGCCGATCGTGGTGGGGATCAGGGCCACCAGGAGCGCCACCAAGGTCACCATCGATGGCGCGTCCTGCAGGAAGCCCGCCACAGGCGAGAGGGTGGCCACCGCAATCAGGAACACCTGGGTGAGCACAGCCAGCAGCACGGTGAGCGCCACCTCATTCGGTGTTTTGCTGCGCTCGGCTCCTTCCACCAGGGCGATCATCCGGTCGATGAAGCCTTTGCCTGGATCAGCGGTGATCCGCAGGGTGAGCTGGTCGGACAGGATGCGCGTGCCCCCGGTCACCGACCCGGCCACATCCGAGCCGGCCTCCTTGAGCACAGGAGCTGACTCGCCTGTGATCGCGGATTCATCCACCGATGCCACCCCGCTGATCACTTCCCCGTCGGCAGGGATCACATCCCCGGCCTGAATCAGCACCACATCACCGCGGCGCAGATCGGAGGAATCCACCAGCTCGATCGCGCTATCAGGGCTGAGTCGCCGGGCCTGGGTGCGGGCCTGGGTGCGGCGCAGGGCATCGGCTTGCGCTTTGCCTCGGCCTTCTGCCAACGCCTCAGCGAAGTTGGCGAATAGCAGCGTGGCCAGGAGCGTGAGGCTGATCAGAGCGTTGAATCCCCGCTCCGGTGCTCCGGCCTGCGCATCGAGAAGCCTGGGCTCAAGGGTGAGCAGCAGACAGAGAGCCGTGCCGCACCAGACGACGAACATCACCGGATTGGCGACGGCCTGGCGTGGGTCGAGCTTGCGAAACGACTCGAGCACCGCCCGCTGCACCAGCCCCTGCTGACGCGGGCGTTCGAGATAACGGCGCTCCTGGCGCGGGCCCCGCGGCATGCGGGGGAACAGGACGCGTGTGGTGGTGGTCATCTCAAGACACCAGGGTGAGAGCTTCCGCGATCGGCCCGAGGGCGAGCACGGGGAAGAAGGTGAGGGCGCCGAGGATCACCAACACCACGGCGGTCACGCCGGTGAAGAGAGCGGTGTCGGTGCGCAGGGTTCCGGGGCTCGGTTCGAGGGCCGGTTTGCGGCGGAA
>JBDKGF010000022.1:0-2772 GCA_039798305.1 Cyanobacteriota bacterium | reverse complement strand
CTTCCGCGATGCCGATTTCGCGCGGACGCGCTTTGAGCGCTTCGGCGATGTGTTTGAAACCAAGTTGCTGGGGCAGCCGTTGGTGTTCATCCGCGGGGAGCGGGCGATCAGCGATCTGTTCAGCCAGAGCGACGGCACCGAGGGTTGGTGGCCGGAGAGTGTGCGGCAGCTGCTGGGCAGCCGCTCCCTGGCCAATCGCAACGGCGCCGACCATCGCGCCCGGCGCCGGGTGGTGGGGCAGCTGTTTTCGGCGGCGGCGCTGCGCCGCTACAGCCCGGCGATTGTTCAGCTGGTGGATCAGCTGGCCGCCGAGCTGAGCGCTGCAGCCGGGCCGGTGCGCCTGGTGGATCGGATGCGGCGCTTTGCCTTTGCCGTGATCGCTTCGGTGGTGCTCGGCCTGGAGGGCGACGACATCGAGGCGCTGTTCGCCGACTTCGAAATCTGGACGCGGGCTCTGTTTTCAGTGCCGATCGCGATTCCCGGCAGTCCCTTCGCCAGGGCCTTGCAGGCCCGGGAGCGCCTGCTGGAGCGGCTGCGTGGCGTACTCGAGCGCGCCAAGGATTGCCCCACCGGTGGGCTGGATCTGCTCAGTGGCGGACTGGATGAGACCGGCCTTCCCCTCACCGATGACGATCTGGTGGAGCAGTTGCTGTTGCTGCTGTTTGCCGGCTACGAAACCACAGCCTCCTCGCTGAGTTGCCTGATGGCGGCGCTGCTCCAGCACCCGCCGGTGCTGCACTGGCTCCACGACGAAGTGCAGACGCTCGCCTGGCCGCTGCCGGAAGCGATCGCCACGCCACGGCTGGATGCAGTGGTGCAGGAGGTGATGCGGCTCAACCCACCGGTGAGTGGTTTCTTCCGGCGCACCATCCGGCCCGTGGTGCTGGATGGGGTGCTTGTTCCGGAGAGGCGTGTCGTGCAGGTGGCTCTGGCCGCCTCGAATCGCATCAGCAGCAGCGGTGTCTCCGATCTGGATGCGTTCCGGCCGGAGCGGCATCTGGAAGACGGCAACGGTCTCACCCTGCTGCCCTTCGGCGGCGGCGAACGGGTCTGCCTGGGCAAGGCCCTGGCTGAACTCGAGATCCGGTTGATGGCGGTGGGTCTGCTGCAGCAGGTTGCGCTCGCACTTGCACCGGATCAGGACCTCGGCCTGGCGCTGATCCCCAGCCCCAGCCCGCGGGATGGCCTGCTGGTGACGGCTCAGTAGATGCCAGTCACTGCAGGAGGCGGGTTTGGCTCTGTGCCGGCATCATGGGCGCGACGCTGCTCAGCCCTCATGCGCCGACTCCCGTCACTTGGCCTGGTGGGTCTCGCCTTGGTGCTCAGCAGCTGCGCCGCGAGCCAGCCCGAGAAGCCGGACCCCAAGCTGCTTTCCGGCCCGATCCGGATTGAGCTCGATCTGAAGGACCCCTCAAAAAGCTTCGGCGTTCTGCCGTTGGGCAACGACCGCACGATCTTCAAGGTGGGGTACGGCCGCCTTGGCGTGACCTGCCCGGGCAGCCGCTTTGAGGAGGGTTACACGCCCCTGGGCAGATTCAAGGTGAATGCGATTCTCAGCAACGATCGCTTCGTGATGGATCCGGTGCTGATCAGGCAATCCGGCAAGAGCGAAGCGGAGCTGAAGGCAACTCTGTTCAAGAGCATGAACTCGATCGACTTCAGCGGTGATGGAGAGGTTGGTGAATATGGCATCGGCTATGTGAGCCTGGAGCCTGTGAACAGCGTGAAACAGCCGTTCCAGTTCGGCACCTATGACGGCAAGTTCCGCTGGTACAGCTTTGCGATTCACGGCAGCAACAACGATCAGCGCATCGGCCAGAAGGTGACCGGTGGCTGCGTCAATGTGGCTGAGCCTGTGCTGAAGACCTTGCTCAGCTCAGTGAAGCTGGGCGATGAGGTGGAGGTGACGGCGAATGGGCCTTGTACACCCTGACCCCCGGCCACCTGGTGCGGGGATGTTTGGTTGCGTTTCACCATGACCGACGACGACTTTCTGGCTGCACTGTCTGCGGTGGACGCCGAGTTTGCCGCGCACCCCAGCTGGCAGCAGGTGAAGCTGTTGGCGGCAGCCCATCCATGGACCCTGGGGGCACAACCCCTGACCCCAGGTCAGCAGTCGGTGTTGGCGTTCTGGCGGATCTTTTCGCGTGACGATGCCGGCCGATCCACAGCACCGATGCCCGGTGAGGGGAGTGCGGAAGAGATCCACCAGAGCCTCGTCGACTTTCAGGAGGATTTCGAAGCGGCCGTGCTCACCAATACGGCGTTCGACCTGACGTCGATCGAGCAGGTGTTCGCCTCGCTCAGCTCTGGGGCGTCAGCAGCAGATCCGCCAGGTTGAGGTCGTGGCGGCGCGTGAGCGCAAAGAGGGTGCCGGCATTGCCGCGGCACACGCGCAGGTCGGCATCGAGCACGGTGATGTCGAGCCAGGCGGGGAAGCTTTGGTTCACGCTGCGCAGCCATTGCAACCGGTTGGCGCCCAGGCTTGGCCCCAGCCAGCCGCCCCGGCGAAAGCGCACCTCCACCCGCTGGCTGGGTGGCTGCTCCGCCTGCACCACTGCGATGGAGGCCTCCACGGCGATCCCGGCCAGGGATGCGAGAGGGCCGCTCAGTCGCAGCAGGTTCATGCCGCGCCCTTGCGATGGGGCGAGGCACTGCAGATTTTCGAGCCAGGGTGCCACCGCCAGATAGGGCTGGCTGCTGCTGCTCCAGCGCAGTTCCCATACTCCTTCCAGCTGCTGCAGGGCTTCCGGGGTGGAGAGATCGGCCGGT
>JBDKGF010000021.1:0-4775 GCA_039798305.1 Cyanobacteriota bacterium | reverse complement strand
CAGCTGATTAGCCCCGCTCAGATCAGGTCACCGCCATTGCGGCCCGGCAGCACGGGTTGCGGAGGTGCGGGCGCGGTCTTCGGCGCGAGGGGGGCAGCGTCGCGCCACTGCAGGGCGGGCTCCGGTGATGGCGCCAGCCGCACAAACCAGAACACCAGGGCGAACACCAGCCCCAGGGTGATCAGCATCCCGAGGATCACGGTGCGGTCGGGCAGGGGTGTCATGGGCGCTTCAGGCTTGATCGGTGCGGGTGCATTGCAGCTTGCGGCGGCCCTGCTCGAGGGTGAGGCTGTCTCCCCAGAGGATCAGCTCCATCGCTTCGCTGCCGTAGCGGGTCCCAGGCTGACTGCTGGCCACGCGGAACAGCGTGAAGCGGTTGGATCCGCTGATCAATGACGCCTGCGCATCGTTCCGCTCCACCACAAGCACGCCCTGATCACCACAGAGGAACCGTTCGCGGGTGTCGTAGCCCTCCCACCAGGGGCTGCTGAGGGCAAGCAGGGGAACCAACAGTGCGATCACAACCCAATCTGCGTGTTGTCTCCGCGTAAGACGCAGTGATCAATTGACCAGTCGTAGTGGCTCCATACCGTTGCGGGCAGCTTGTAGTTGGAGCCCTCGAATGCATCGAGCAGCACACCACTCGGACGGGCCGAGCAGTAAGGACGGCTGCCAGGACGGGCTAGATATTGCTGGTGGTAGGTCTCAGCGAAAAAGAACGGCTTGCCGGTGGCGATTTCGGTGGTGATGGCTGATTTGCCGTTGGCGTTCAGCAGCTGTTGGTAGCGATCGCGAGAAGCTTCGGCACGTGGAAGCAGCTCTGGCTCCATCACGTAGATCGCCGAGCGGTATTGGGTCCCGGTGTCATTGCCCTGGGCCATGCCCTGGGTGGGGTCGTGGCATTCCCAGAAGAGCTTGAGGAGATCGCTGAAATCGATGGCGTTCACATCCCACACCACCCGCACAACTTCCGTGTGGCCGGTGCGGCCCGAGCACACCTCTTCATAGGTGGGGTTAGGCGTGTATCCCCCGGCATAACCCACGGCGGTGCTGATCACGCCCGGGAGGCGCCAGAACCCTTTTTCCGCGCCCCAGAAGCAACCGCAGCCAAACAGTGCCTCCTGCTGGCTAGTGCTGAGCGGTGCCTTGAGAGCGGTGCCCATCACTACGTGCCGATCGGCTGTCGTGATGGGTTCGGTGCGGCCGGGCAGAGCGGCATCGGGAGCCACCAACTGGCTCTTGGATCCGCCCAGTCCACCAAACAGTCCGAACACAGGTGCCGCAGCCGATGCGAGGTCTCAGCCTACGGCGCTCAACCCTGTGGTGTGCCGGGTTCCAAGGCGATGTGGTTCAGCAGCGTGGTGGTGAAGGCGAACAGCAGAAAGGGCAGCGAGAGCACCAGGATCAGGCCCACGCCCACCAGCGCAAACAGCGGTTTGCTTGCCCCCATCAGGGCCAGGCCGGCTGCCAGGCTCGCGAAGATCACCAGCATCCAGATCAGGATCTGGCCGTAGATATCCCCAAAGGTGAGGGTGCAGCGCAGGCGGTAGGGCACACCGGTGGTCATGGCAGCGGCGCGGAGCGTTGTTGTCAGCTAAGCCACGCCTGCGGGGTATGTCTGTCTTCAGGTACAGAGTGTGACTGAATTCGCTGAAACTTTCCTTGGTTGGCTCAGGCCGCCCGGCTGAGCTGCTGCTCCGCCTGCTCCCGCTCCCACAGGCGCCGGTAGGTGCCGCTCACCTGCACCAGTTCGTTGTGGTGCCCCTGCTGCACTAGGCGGCCGCCATCCAGCACCAGGATGCGGTCGCAGGCGGCGGCGGCCGAGAGCTGGTGGCTGATCATCAAGATTGTGCGGTCCTGTTGGCTGCGCACCGATTGCAGGATGTCGGCGGCGGTGTTGTTGTCCACGCTGGCCAGGGCGTCGTCGAGCACCAGTAGTGGTGCCTGCACGAGCAGCGCCCGGCCCAGGGCGGTGCGCTGGCGCTGGCCGCCGCTCAGGGTGATGCCACGCTCCCCCACCAGGGTGCCGTAGCCATCGGGGAAGCCGCGGATGTCGCCCTCCAGACGGGCTTGGATCGCCGCCATTTCCACCGTCTCCTGGTCGGCGCTCGGTTCGCCGTAGCGCAGGTTGTCGGCAAGGGTGGCCGTGAACAGATAACCCTCCTGGGGCACCAGCGCCACCTGGCGGCGCAGGTCCTCAAGGGCCACGCGGGTGATGTCGTTGCCATTGAGGTACAGCGCCCCCTCCGGCACTTCCACCATCCGGCCCAGGGCCCGGGCCAGGGTGGTTTTGCCGCAGCCCACCGGCCCCACCACCGCCACCAGTTCGCCCGGCTCGAGCCGGAAGCTCACATGCTCCAGCGCCAGGCGTTCGGCATTCGGGTAGCGCAGGCACAGGTCGCGCGCTTCCACAGCGGTAGCCCGGCGCTGGCCTGCGCCTGGGGTCGCGATCGCCAGGGGCTGTGCGGGTGAGGTGACCAGCGGTTTGCGCCGCAGCAACTCCTCCACCCGCTCCAGGCTCACCTGGCCGGTCTGGAAGGTGTTGAGCGTGAAGCCGAGCAGCGCCGTGGGGAACACCAGCCGCTCCACGTAGAGGATCAGCGCCACCAGATCGCCGATGCTCAGCCGGCCGGTTTCCAGCTGCCCGCTGCCCAGCGCCAGCAGCAGCAGCAGGCTCACCGATGAGATGCCCTCCAGCAGCGGAAACAGAGTGCTGCGGGTGCGGGCCAGCTGTAGGGCGTCGTCGCGGTAGCGGCGGTTGCGATCGGCGAAGGCCTGTCGTTCGGTGGCCTCCTGGCCATAGATCTTGATCGCGTTGATGCCCGAGAGGTCTTCCTGGATCAGATCGCTCAGCTGCGCCAGGGCTTCCTGCTGCCGCCGCTGCTGGCGCATCATCCGGCCGCCGAACAGCCGCACCGTCACCAGCAACAGCGGGTAGAGCCCCACTGCTGCCAGGCTGAGCAGCGGATCGATCGCCAGCATCGCCGGCAGGGTGAGAGCATAGGCCAGCACCGTGTTGGTGAGGCTGAGCACGGCGAAGCCCAGCAGGCGCCGCACGTTTTCCACATCACTGGTGGCCCGGCTGATCACCTCGCCGCTGCCGGTGGTCTGCACCCAGCCGGGTTCCTGGCGCAGCATGTGATCGAAGATCTCCTGCTTGAGCCCCGCCTCCACCTGGCGGCCCACGCCGAACACCAGCATCCGCGACCACAGCCGCACGCCCCCCATCACCGTGGCCAGCGTGATGATCAGCGCCGCCTGGCGCAGCACATCGCTGAAGGTGAAACCGTCCTGCAGGTCGTCGATCACGCCGCGCACCAGCAGGGGCAGCGCCACGCTCAGCAGGTTCACCACCACGAGCGCCGCCACCCCCACCAGCACCGTGCGGCGATAGGGCCGCAGGTAGCGCCCGATCAATCCGAACCGGATGGCTGCCATGACGCACCGCAGGAAGCTGCCAACCTAGGGAGCCAGCTCAGCCGCACGTTCTGATGCCTGCCCTGACGCCCGCCAGCGATCAGCCCGAGCAACAGCATCCTCTGTATGCCAGCGATCGCGACTTGGTGGATGCCCTTCTGGCCACCCAGCAGCCCGCCGATGGCCAACTGGTGGATCTGGGGCGGTTGCTGATGCGTTACGCCGGTTTTCCTGGTGCCCTCGACCTGCAGGACGACCTGCAGAAAACCCTGCGCCTCTGGGGCCTCAGCCACGCCGAACTGAACCAGCGCTGCCGGGCGATCTGGGCCGCGGGTTATCGCCCCGGTGTGGAAGCCCAGGAGCAGGCGGTGGGCTCAGGCTTTGATACCGCCGATCAGGACAGCCCCTGAACGGCTTTTTCTGCTACATCAGCCGCAGCTGATGCCTCCCCATGGCTGCTGTTCCATCCTGGCCCGCGCTGCTGGAGCAGCTGTTGCAGGGGGAATCGCTCCGCGCTGAGCAGGCCACTGCGCTCATGGAGGCCTGGCTGGCGGAAGAGCTCGAGCCCGTGCTCACCGGCGCCCTGCTCGCTGCCCTGCGGGCCAAGGGGGTGAACGGGGAGGAGCTGGCGGCGATGGCCCAGGTGTTGCGCCAGGCCTGTCCTCTGCCCGGGCCCCGGCCTGAGCTGCCCCTGGTGGATACCTGCGGCACCGGTGGTGATGGGGCGAACACCTTCAACATCTCCACAGCTGTGGCCTTTGTGGCGGCCGCCTGCGGGGCCCATGTGGCCAAGCACGGCAACCGCAGCGCCAGCGGCAAGGTGGGATCGGCTGATGTGCTCGAAGCCGCCGGCCTCAATCTCAAGGCGCCGGCTCCGCAGGTGATCGCGGCCCTCGAGCCGGCGGGTGTCACTTTCCTCTTCGCGCCGGGCTGGCATCCGGCCCTGGTGGGGCTGGCACCGTTGCGCCGTGCCCTGGGCGTCCGCACCGTGTTCAACCTGCTCGGTCCGCTGGTCAATCCCCTGCGGCCTGACACCCAGGTGCTCGGTGTGGGTGCGGCCGATCTGCTCGATCCGATGGCCGATGCCCTGGCTCGCCTCGGGCTGCAGCGCGCCGTGGTGGTGCATGGCCATGGCGGCCTCGATGAGGCTTCCCTCTCCGGCCCCAGCCAGCTGCGACTGGTGGAGGCCGGCAGGGTGCGGGCTGAAATGATCACGCCGGCCTCGGTGGGGCTGGCGGAAGCGCCGATGCAGGCCCTGGCCGGTGGGGAGTTGGCGGACAACCAGGCGATTCTCGAGGCAGTGCTGCAGGGCCGGGGTACGGCCGCGCAACGCGATGTGGTGGCTCTCAATGCCGCCC
>JBDKGF010000020.1:0-5344 GCA_039798305.1 Cyanobacteriota bacterium | reverse complement strand
CATCCAGCAGATGTTGATTGGCCTCATGGCAGGCACGCAGCCGGTAGTTGGGAATGCGTTCGCACAAGTGGTGAATGCTATGGAAGGCAATATCTGCTGAAAACCAGTGCAGCACACGCGGAAGAATCAAATTGCTGCTGCCCTCAATCGCCCCTTTGAAATAGCTCCAGTCATTGGTGCGGTGCGCGTAGGAGTCCGGAAAGTTGTGCTGCACAAAGAAGATGCAGATAAAGATCGCGGCCGAGCAGGTCATCACGATCGCGTAGCAGCTCCAGAACAAGCCGGCTCCAAGCCAGCGGCTCATCAACCACCAGCTTGTGAGCACGCAAAGATTGTTCGCCGCAAGATCAATGAATTCGCCTCCCGTGTACCAATGGCTGGATTTGAAGGCCCAGGTTCGAGGAACCAAACTGAACAGCGCACTCCAGCCATCCCGGCGCACTTCAGCAGCCATCGCACCCGCCCATTCCCAGAGGCCCATCAACAGCTGCAGCCGTGGGCGGACCACCAGGTAAGAAAACCCCCCCGGAAACAGCATCAAGGGATGGCGCGACCATCCATAGCGTTGCTGCTGCGGAGGCGTGAGCTGCTGAAATTGCTCCACCGTGAGCAGAGCCGAAGGCCCGCGATAACGCTCCCAGTTGCCGTTGTGTAGATGATGAAAGGCGTGCCCGCGCGACCAGGGATGCTGCGGAATCGCGTTCACAACGCCCAGCAGAAAGCCAACACTGCCATTCAGAAGCTTGCTGCGAAACAATGACCCGTGCCCGCAGTCATGCATTAAAGAAAAACTCCGAGCTGAAAACAGCACGAGCAAAGCCAGCGCTGGCACGATCAACAGCGTTTCAAACCGCAGCGGCTGCCAGAGCCAGGGCAAGGATGCCCAAAGCAAGCCTGTGGGAACCAGCGTGGTGAGCAGCTGCCAGAGCGCCCGGAGGTTGTCGGAGCGACGAAACGGCGCCAGCGAAAAATCGCCGCGATTCTTGAGCTGAGTGTGTTGCAAGGTGAATGCCGAACCTGATCACCAGGTGCGCTGCATCACCTGCTCGATCCACACCCTAGTGGGCGTGCGCTGGCGGCAGCTGATCAGCCGGTGATGCGGCTGAAATCGGCCAACACGGAGGCCTGATTGCGCAACACACCCAGGAGATTGAGACGGTTGGTGCGGATCGCTGGGTCGTCGGCCATCACCATCACGCTCTGCTCACCATCAAAGAAGGCGGCCAGCGCCGATGCACCGGCGATCAGGCCCTGTGCCAGGCGGCCGTAGCGATCGGCGCTATCGCTGGTGGCGATAGGCTCAAGCTGCTCGATCACCGCCAGCATCCCCGCTTCACTGCTCTTCTCAAACAAGGTTGGATCCACCACCTCTGCCGCAGAGAGCACGCTGGCCTGGAGTTCGCCCTTCTCCGCCAGGCGGGCCGCGCGGGTCACCACCGCCTGCACCGCCGCCAGCTCGCCGCTGGAGCGCAGGGCCATCAACAGCTCAGCGCGCTCGCGGGCATCAGCCGGATCAGTGATCACACGCTCGATCGACACACCATCGCCTGCCACGGCCTGCACCAGATCCACGGCCGTGCCGACCTCTTCAAGCAGGCTCTGCAGACGCTGCCGCAGAAACTCACCCAGCTCCAGAGCCAGTGCGGGTGCATCCACCTTGAACTCCGGCAGCAGCTCAGCCCAGTGCGCCGTGGAGCGCTCCAGCAGACGCTGCAGATTCAGGCTCCAGCCCTTCGACCAGAGGATCTGCAGCACACCATTGCCGGCGCGCCGCAGGGCATAGGGATCGGAAGAGCCACTGGGGCGCTCTCCCTTGGCGTAGATGCTCAGCAGCAGCTCCAAGCGCTCGGCCAAAGCCACCACCGCCCCGGCATCGGAAGCGGGCAGGGCATCACCAGCTCCCCGGGGCAGGTAGTGCTCCTGCACCGCCAGCGCCACCTCACGCGGCTCCCCTTCAGCGAGCAGATATTTTCCGCCCATCACCCCCTGAAGCTCCGGGAATTCACCCACCATCTGGCTCACCAGATCGTGCTTGCACAGATGGGCCGCTCGCCGGGCGTGGTTGGCGGTGGCCACTGGCAGCTCCAGCAGCTCCAGCAGCACATCCGTGCACCACTCGAGACGCTCCACGCGATCGAGCAGCGAACCCAGGCCGGCCGCAAACGTCACCCGGGACAGCTGGTCGCGGCGATCGATGCTGGGCACCGCGCGATCAGCATCCACAAAGAATTCGGCATCGGCCAGGCGGGCCTTCAGCACCCGTTCGTTGCCGCGCTGCACCGTGGCGAGGGCCTCAGGACGACCATTGCCGATGCACAGGAAGCGCGGCAGCAGGCTGCCGCGGGCGTCGAGAGCCAGGGGATCCTGCACAGCCCCCTGGCGGTAGAGCGGCACATAAC
The DNA here is from genome assembly GCA_039798305.1 of Cyanobacteriota bacterium. Classification (GTDB taxonomy): domain Bacteria; phylum Cyanobacteriota; class Cyanobacteriia; order PCC-6307; family Cyanobiaceae; genus Vulcanococcus. The sequence continues at coordinate 2,945 of JBDKGF010000020.1, read as the reverse complement.
GCTGGTGGGCGCGCATCACCGTGCTGAGCACCTCAGCCGGCAGGGCGAGGTAGTGATCGTCGACGTTGCCTTCAATCAGCAGAGGAGCCTCCACCAGATCGGTGAGCTCTTCAAACAGATCCTCGGGCAGATCAGGGGTGGCCTGCAGCGACGCGGCGGCGTTGGCCACGGTGTCGCGGATCCAGGCAGCCCGCTGGCCGCGATCAACCTGCACACCCGCTGCTGCCAGAGCCTCGTCGTAGGAAGCGGCACTGCTGATCGTGACGGCTCCCTCCTGGAGACGGTGGCCGCGGCTGGTGTTGCCACTCACCACCTCGGGATCGCTGCCCTCCAGCCGCACCGGCACCACCTGGCCATCGAGCATCGCCACCAGCCAGCGCACCGGCCGCGAGAAGCGGCTCTCGCCCGACCCCCAGCGCATGAACCGGCGGCCCTGCAGATTGCTGATCCACAGGGGAATCCACTCAGCCAGCAGCTCCGGGGCCGACCGTCCCCGTTCCAGCACCGTGGCGAACACAAACGGGCCCTTGGGGGTCTCGCGCACTTCCAACGCCGCAGGGTCGATCCCGCAGCGCTTGGCAAAACCCACCGCAGCCGGCGTCGGCTGGCCATCCTTGAAGGCCTGAGCCGCTGGGGGCCCCTTGCGCTCTTCCTCCAGATCGGGAGCGGCATCCTTCAGATCGTGCTCCTGCTCCGCCAGTCGGCGCGGCGTGCTCGTACAGCGGATCGCACCATGGCTGAGGCGGGCCTCACCGAGATCGCGGCGGAGCATCTGCTCAAGCTGCGGCAGGGCCAGGCGAGCGAAATCAGCGGGGAGTTCCTCGGTCCCGATCTCCAGCAGAAAGGTCGACACGAGGTTTCACCCAAACAGCCGCCCACTGTATTCAGGCCAGTGCTGATCGGCGTTTCGCTACGGTCATGTCTCCACTCCGATGCAGCGTGTGACCGTGACGGCAGGGTCCGATGAGCGCAGCTCTGAACTCCAGAGCAGCCGCAGCTTTTCGCCTTGCATCGCCAACGGCGCCGAGCGCAGCAAGTTCGAGCAGCTGAAGGCTGACAGCGACTACCTGCGCGAGCCCCTGGGAACCGAGCTCGAGAACGAACTGCCCAACTTCAGCGAGGGCGCCGTTCAACTGCTGAAGTTCCACGGCAGTTATCAACAGGACAACCGCGACAACCGTCAGAAGGGTCAGGAGAAGGACTGGCAGATGATGCTGAGGCTGCGCAGCCCCGCCGGCCGGATCCCTGCCTCGCTGTTTCTGGCCATGGACGATCTGGCCGATCGTCTGGGCAATGGAACCCTGCGGATCACCACCCGCCAGGCCTTCCAGATGCATGGCATCCGCAAGCACAACCTGCGGGAGGTGATCGGCACGATCGTGCGCAGCATGGGCTCCACCCTGGCGGCCTGCGGCGACATCAACCGCAACGTGATGGCCCCGGCCGCTCCCTTCGATAAGGGCGCTTACCCCGCGGCACGCCAGCTGGCCAACGACATCGCCGACACCCTCAGCCCCGTTGCCGCTGAGGGGGCCTATCTGGATCTGTGGGTTGATGGTGAACTCACCTATCGGATCAAGCCGAGCCGCACGGTGAACAAGGTGCGCGAGCGCCAGCAGGAGGGCGGTGTGTTCAGCGGTGACAGCCAGGAGCCGCTGTACGGCACCACCTATCTGCCCCGCAAATTCAAGTGCGCCGTCACGGTGCCTGGTGACAACTCGGTGGATCTGCTCACCCAGGACATCGGCCTGGTGGCCTTCGCCGATGCCAATGGCGCGCTGCGCGGTTGCAACGTGTATGTGGGCGGCGGCATGGGCCGCACCCACAACAAGGAGGAAACCTTCGCTCGCACAGCCGACGCCCTCGGCTATGTGGAAGCCGAGCATGTGCTCGATCTGGTGCAGGCGATCCTGGCCCTGCAACGCGACTACGGCGATCGCAACAACCGCCGTCACGCGCGGATGAAATACCTGATCCACGATCAGGGAATCGCCTGGTTCAAGCAGGAACTCAAGGCCAAGTATTTCCAGCACCCGATCAAGGGGATGCGGCTGGAGCCCAAGGCCAAACTGCAGGACTACCTGGGTTGGCACCGTCAGGGCAGCGGCACGTGGTTTGTGGGCATTCCGCTGTTATGCGGACGTCTCGCCGGTGATCTCAAGCGCGGGCTGCGCAAACTGGTGGAGACCTACCAGCTGGAAGTACGCCTCACGCCCAACCAGGATCTGTTGCTCTGCAACATCGGCACCGCCCAGCGCGGCAGCGTGCGCTCCGCCCTCGAGGCGATGGGAATCACCGCACCGGAAGCACCGCCGCTGCTGGCGCGCCACGCCATCGCCTGCCCGGCTCTTCCCCTCTGCGGTCTGGCTGTAACGGAAGCCGAACGAATCCTGCCCGAGGTGCTTGATCGGCTGGATGCACAACTGCGCCGGCTGGAGATCGAGAAACCGATGCTCGTGCGCATGACCGGCTGCCCCAACGGCTGTGCCCGGCCCTACATGGCTGAGCTGGGCCTGGTGGGCGACGGCGTGAACCAGTACCAGCTCTGGCTGGGTGGCACCCCCAACCTCACCCGGCTGGCCGAGCCCTACCTCGAACGGATGCCGCTCGAGAAGCTGGAGAGCACGATCGAACCGCTGCTGCTGGGCTGGAAAGCAGCCGGTGGCCGCCGCTCCTTCGGCGACTATGTGGTGAAGCTGGGCCGCGAGCAGGTGCAGGAGCTGCTAGCTGCAGCAGCCTGAGCGCCCGTAGATGGCCTGAACATGCCCCGTGCGCCAGGCCCATAACTGATCGCCGTGGCTGTAGTGCCACCATTCATTCGGGTGCTGCGCAAAGCCGGCCTCGAGCATCACGGCGGCCAGTAGATCGCGGCGCTCCTGAAACAGGGCCGCCTGAGCACGCAGCAGTGGATCCGTCGCTGCTCTGGCCACGGCAGCGAAGTGGTC
>JBDKGF010000019.1:0-8179 GCA_039798305.1 Cyanobacteriota bacterium | reverse complement strand
CTCCCCCTGCTCGAGGGCCAGTTCCTGCTCGCCGGGGTTGCGCCCCCGAGCAGCTTTGAGCAACGCTTCGTGGCCCTGGCCCGGAGGCTGGAGCAGGGCCCCAGAGGTCTTCAAGCCGTGTTTGCCGCGATCGGGCCCTGGCACCTGCTGGATCCACGCTTCAGTTATCAAGCGCAGGTGAACCAATGGGCCGATGCCCAGCTGCAGCGCAACCCCCGCGATCGCGATGCGCTCTGGAGCCTGGCCCTGCTGGCGGTACTGCAGAACAGGCCGCAACAGGCCGACCACTGGTTTGCCCGCCTGGAACAACTCGAGGGCCCGGGCCGCTGGCCCAGTGCCTACCGCAGCGTGGTGCAGCTGGCCGGCTGGCGCAGCTGCAGCGCAGCCCGGGTGGCCGACACCGAAACCACTGAGCCTGACGCCGCTTCGGTGTTGCTGGCCCTGCGCGATCTGAGCCGCAGCCTCTGCTTCGATCCGCGCGGCCCCCTGGCACTGCACAACAGCCTGCCGGCAGCCATTCAAAACGTGACGGAACAGCTGAAACAGCAATGAACCAACGCCTCAGCCCTGAACAACGGGTGTGGCTGGCTGCCGGGGTGTTCACCCTGGTGGGCTGGGCTCTGCAGTGGTGGCGACTGCACAGCCTCGCCGCCACGATGGATCAGGGCATCCTGTTCCAGGTGCTCTGGAACGGCCTGAGCGGTCATCCGTTCGAGAGCACCCTCTCCTCTCAGCTCTCAACCAACGTGGTGCACGGAGGTGAGCTTCCCGCCCTGGGCTACCACCGCCTCGGGCAGCACTTCACCCCGAGCCTGGTGCTGTGGATCCCGCTGGTGGCCCTGCTGGGCAAGTGGGCCCTGCCGATGCTGCAGGTAGGGCTGATCGCCGCAGCCGGCCTGGTGCTGCATCGGATCGCCCGCCGGCGGCTGGAGCCGGATCTGGCAGCCATGCTCACCCTGGCCTTCTTCGGCGCCAATGCGGTGATCGGCCCCGCCCTGGGCAATTTCACCGACCTCAGCCAGCTGCCGCTGTGCGTGTTCGTGCTGCTGCTGGGGCTGCTGGAGCGGCGCATGGCACTGATCGTGCCCGCGGCGCTGCTGCTGCCCCTGATCCGCGAGGACACCGGCGTGGTGCTGGTGGGTATCGGCCTCTGGCTGCTGGTGCGGCAGCGCTCGCGCTGGCCCCTGGCCCTGGCCTTGATCGCCTGGGGCGGCGGCTGGGTCGTGATCGTGACCAACGTATTGATGCCGCTGTTCAGCCAGGACAACTCCCGCCGGTTCATGGTGGAGAACTTCGGGCAGTACCTGCAGGGCCAGGAGCAGGCCAGCAGTCTGGAAACGGCCGCCCTGGCGCTGCGGCAGCCGCTGGTGCTGCTGCAGGAGCTGTTCAGCCCGCCGCGCGACACCCTGATCTATCTGGCCGGCCAGGGCCTCCCCCTGCTGTTCATCCCCTGGATCGCGCTCGACAGCTGGCTGCTGATGGGGCTGCCGCTGCTCGGCCTGCTGCTGGCCCAGGGCTCCAACAACCCTCTCTCGATCAACATCCGCTACACCTACCTGGTGGTACCCGGCCTGTTCGCCGGCAGCGCCCTCTGGTGGGAGCGCCACCAGCAGCTGTTCACCTCGCGGCGGCTGAGACGGGTGTGGGCCGGCTGCATCCTGCTCTCGCTGCTGTTCACCCTCGGCAGCAATCCCAACCGCAGCCTCTCCTGGCTGATCCCCGACAGCCTCCAACCGCTGGTGTACAGCAACCCCGTGCATCAGTGGCGGCACGCTCAGCAGGCCCACACGGCCCTTGCTCGCATCCCCGCCGAGGCGAGCGTGGCGGCCAGCAATCAGCTCATCCCTCACCTGGCTGCGCGGCCGGTTTTGGTGCGCTTCCCCGACCACACGGCTTATCAGACCCGCAGCGGCGAGGCTCTGCCGGTGGAGTGGATCGCCGTGGATCTCAACCACCAACGTCGCTACGCCGAAGCCTTCCCCCAGGAGCAAAAGGCGCTGAAACGCAGCCTGCGGCTACTGAAAACACTGCCGAGCGAGGGATACCGCGTGCAGGAGATTTCCGATGGAGTCGTCCTGCTGCAGCGCAACTGTCCTGTGAATCCGTCTGCAGAGCAGCAACTCAAGCGGCTTTTGAAGGAAGCGAAGCAGCGCTGAACGCCCAATAGCGCGTGTGCAGAAACAAGCCCACGGCCATCAGCAGCTCGATGCCTTCCTGATCGTTGCGGATGCGCTCGGAGTGGCTGATCCAGCTCAGATCGAAATAGGTGTAGAAGAGCGCTACAAACAGAAAGTAGAGGCTGAAGCGCCGGGCAGGCCAGGCCTCGATGCGCGGCATCCAACGCCAGCCCCCATAGCCGAAGAACAACCCGGCGGCGATGAACGACACATGCAGGTAGTTCTGCACCGCCGGCAGGTTGTGGATATTGGTTTCCTTCTGGGCATTGACACTGCGCAGCGCGTCCACCCCCCAGCCATGGATCCGCTCCCCCCAGCTGATCTCCTCGGAGGCCACATAAAAGAGAAACAGCGTGAGCAGAAGCCACGCCAGCCACTGCAGCGAGCGCCACTGGCGGCGGCGCAGCCATAACACCCGCAGGCTGCACACGCAGGCACCAGCATAGGCGGCGAACTGCAGCCACTCCACCGGGCCGTCCTCGCCGGTGGTCCAGGCTTCAAACACCCCGAAAGGCAGGAAATACACCAGCCCGTAGAGCACGAGCAGGTAGAGCAGCGGTGCCAGATCCACAGCCGGCGTGAGGCTGCCCCAGGGGGTGTGAATCGTGCGTGGCTGGTGCTCGACGGCCATGCAACAGCCTCAACAACCCTGACCGAACCTTAAGACTGCCTTAAACAACGCAGATGCTTTGCTGATATCCAGCACTCACGCCCGGCCGATCGGGCCTGCCGGATGACCCCGCCCTCGCTCGCCGCATCGCCACCCAGCCTCTGGGTGGTGGCGGCCTGCTTCAACGAAGCCGCCGGCATCCGGGCGTTCATCCGGGCGATTGAGGCGCTGGGTGTCGCGGAGCAGCTGCTGCTCATCGACGACGGCTCGCGCGACACCACCGCAGCCGTGATCCGGGCCGAAATCGAAGCCCGCCGGGATCAACCGACAGCACTACCGATCCAACTGATCGAACTCACGCGCAACTTCGGCAAGGAAGCGGCGATGCTCGCCGGCCTCGACCAGGCCCGGGGCCGCTGCGATGCCGTGGTTCTGATCGATGCCGACCTGCAGCACCCGCCGGAACTGATTCCGGAGATGGTGCGCCATTGGCAGGAGGGGGCCGAGATGGTGACGGCGATCCGCAGCGCCGCCGATCAGGAATCCACCCTCAAGATCCTCAGCGCCTCCGGCTTCTATTCCCTGTTCAACCGGCTCACCGATTCGGTGCAGCTGGTGGATGGCGCCGGTGATTTCCGCCTGCTCAGCCAGCCGGTGGTGCGCGCCCTCACCGACATGCGCGAGGGCACCCGGTTCTCCAAGGCGCTGTTCCCCTGGACGGGATTCCGCAGCGTGGACATCAGCTACGACCGCCCCCAGCGCAGCAGCGGTGCCACCACCTGGAACGCACGGCGCCTGTTCAGCTATGCACTCGATGGCATCTTCAGCTTCTCGGTGCTGCCCCTGCGCATCTGGATCGGCGTGGGCACCGTGATCTCGCTGATCAGCCTCGTGTATGCGCTGGTCCTGGTGATCAGCACGCTGCTGCACGGCATCGATGTGCCTGGCTATGCCTCACTGATCGTGGCGGTGCTGTTTCTTGGCGGCGTGCAGTTGATCGGCATCGGGATCCTCGGCGAATACATCGGCCGGATCTTTGAGGAGAGCAAGCGGCGGCCGCCCTACCTCGTGCGCCGCATCAGCGCGTCGGCCTCCCGCGCGCGCCAGGGCGAGGAATAGAAGCGGCGCGATAGGGGGTAAGCCTGCAGAGCGGCAGCCTCACCCGGTGTGCCGCTGGCCGGGTGGGCCAACACCACACCGCCGCTCTGGCGCAGCTGCCGCTGGGCCACTGCGATCACCGCAGCATCGATCCGGCCGGTGAACAGCACCCCACAAAAGCCCGCATTGGTGGCGATGCCGCGACGGGCCAGCTCAGCGGCACGGCCGCTGTTGAGTAGGCGCAGCAGCAGCCACTTGATCGGTCCGAGGCCCAGGCAGCTTTGCCACCACAACGCCAGAGGAATGCCGCGCCAGGGCCAGGGTTCACGCAAGCTGCGGATCCAGATCGGCTGCAGCGAAGACGGCAACCGACGCAGCTGACGCCACACCAGAGGCGTGAGGTGCACGTGCTGGTGGCCATCCAGCCGCAGCGGCCGGCCTGGGAACAAGGCCTGAAAGCGTCGGATCTGGGCCTCAAGCTCCAGAGCCAGCTGCCCCTCAAGACGCCGGCGGGGCGAACACCAGCGCGGCATGAAGCCCAACAACAGCAAACGCCCAAATCCCAGGGCCAGCCGGCCCTGCACATCAAGCAGCTCCGGAATCTGCGCCGGATCCGCCGCAGGCGGCCCCTCGCTCAGACAGAGGTGAAGCGCCAGCTCAAAATCCGGCCGATGGGCGCAGGCCTGGGCCGCAGCCTCCACGGCTGGAGCGGCCACCAGCACGCTGGCGGAATCAAGCGCACCGGCATCGTGCAGCTCCAGGATCGTGGCGTTCACCGCCGGATGCAGGCCCAGATCGTCGGCGTGGAAGCGCACAGGCCCCCCGGCGGTCGGGCGGTTGCGGCGGATGCGGCTGTGGCGAGCTGCCAGCGACCAGAGCAGATAGTTGATCGCGGTGGGGGTGAACACCATCAGCAAAGTGCCACCGGCGCTGCGGGCCCAGCCTCCCAGCCAACCCGGCAACAACACACTCACCAGCACGTTGAGGCTGGTCTGGATCAGCAGCCAGCGCCGCGGGAAGGTGGTGCCACCGGTTTGTTCACGGAAGGTGAACAGGGCATGGGCCAGATAGCCCCACACCGACGCCAGCAGAAAACCCAGCAGGTTGGCGAGCGCCAGGGGCCAGCCCAGCCACTCACCCCCCAACAGCACCAGCGCATGGATCGCGGCAGCCAGCACGCCCACACCGCCATAGCGCATCAGCTCCGCCAGCTTCGCCCGCACGCCCACCGCCATCCATGGCCAGGGCCGGCAGCCTATGGGAAGCTCGGCGCCTGAGCATCCGCCATGCCCGAAAGCCGAAGCCTGCCGCCCCGCAACCTCTGGCTCACCAGCGGAGCGATCGCATTGCTGCTGTGGATCTGCGCGGCAGCTCGCCATGCGCTGCTGCAGAGCAACGCCTACGACCTCGGCCTTTTTGATCAGTGGATCTGGCTGGTGAGTCGTGGCCTGCCGCCGATCTCCTCGATGGAGGGGGTACACATCCTGGCGGACCACGGCGCCTGGGCCCTTTACGCCGCTGCCCTGCCCTACCGGCTGCTGGGCAGCGTGCAATGGCTGCTGGCCAGCCAGGCGGCAGCCCTCAGCTTCACAGCCCTGCCGCTGTGGTGGCTGGGCCGACAGGCCGGGCTCAGCCCACGGTTGTGCTGGCTGGCCTGCGGTCTGTGGTGGCTGCAGCCGGTGGTGTTCAACGCCAACCTGTTCGACTTCCACCCCGAGGTGTGGGTGATGCCGGCCCTGGCCGGCTGCTACTGGGCCAGTCGCGCCGAGCGGCCCTGGCTGTGGTTTGCGCTGCTGCTGCTGCTGCTGGGCTGCCGCGACGGCCTGGTCCTGGTGGTGGCGGGGCTGGGCATCGAGCAGGCAGTGCGGCGCCGCTGGATCTGGGCCGGCGCCGCCATCGGGCTGGCCCTGGGCTGGCTGGCGCTGCTCAACCGCTGGCTCTATCCCCTGCTGAAGGACAGTGATGCCGGCCCCAAGGCAGCCGGTGCCCTCTTCTCCTATCTGGGCGACAGCCTTGATCAGGTGCTGGTGAACATGGTCACGCGGCCCGACCTGCTGCTCCGGCATGTGGACTGGGCCGGCGGGCTGGTGTATCTGCTGCTGATCAGTGTGGCGGTGGCACCGTTCTGGAGGAAGGTGTCGTTACCGGTGCTGGCCGGCGCGATCCCGCTGGTGCTGGTGAATGTGCTCTCGGAGGAGGCGCCCCAGCGCACGCTGGTGCATCACTACAGCCTGCCGGTAGCGGTGATCGCGGTGGTAGCCGCCGTCGACGGCCTGGCCCTGCAGCCGCGCCAGCCGGTGCCCTGGCGGCGCTTCGGCTGGAGCGTGGTGTGCTGGGCCGCCCTGGCCAAGCCCTGGTTCTTCACTGGGCCCTACCTCGAGCGGCTGGATCAACTGCCGGCCGCGCGCGAAGCGATTGCCGCGGTACCGGCCGACGCCCGGCTGAGCACCACCAGCTACCTGGTGCCCCAACTGAGCCAGCGCCAGCAGGTGAGCTTCCCCCGTGCCCGCCGCGACAGAACCCGGCTGGAGCAGCTCGATGCACTGCTGCTCAATCCGCGCGACCCCGGCTGGGGCTCCTCGCGCCAGCGCCAGCAGCAACTGCTGCGGGAAGCCAAGGCGGCCGGCTGGCGCTGTCGCCGCTGGGCCAGCGGGCTGGAACTCTGCCAAGCTCCAGAACTCTGAAGCCGGTGGATCCACCAAAAACGATGCCCCCGAAGGGCACAGCTGATGCAGGCTCTTCGGGGGCTCTCGCCGGGTCCGCTATGGCGCGGAACCGAATGATCTAGGAATCAGGCGCCGTAATCAGCCGGCGTTCTCCGCGATCAGCAGACCCTGCATGGAACAACTGTGACTCACGGGCACCTCCTCCTTGGGGGATAGATGTCAACCGGCGATGCATTCGGCAGCCGGGGGCGCAAGCGCCGGCCAGTGCCACATCACTGCTGACGGAACTCGCAAACTTTAACGAAAAAAGCCCCGCCTGAGCGGGGCCTTCGAGCATTCAATCCGAAATGGATGAGACCTGATCGAGCTCAGCCGACGCTCCAGACGCCACCGGCGATCTTCACCAGCGGCGCGACGATGGTGGTGCCGGCGAGGAACCAGGCGAAGGCTGCACCGCCGCAACCACCCAGCCAGAAGCCGCTGGCGAACTCAGCCCAGCCGGCCTTGGTGAACAGATCAGCCGGGGGGTGATCGATGGTGGCGTCAGCGGGCTGCACGTTGGGGCCGCGGCCAGCGGTGCCATAGATGGACAGGCACACGGTGAGGATCGACACCAGACCCACAGCGGCGAGCAGACCGGCGGTGCTGGCGTACTCAGTGGCGCGCAGCGGACCGCAGATGGTGAAGGGGCCGTAGAGGAAGAAGCCATGGGCCATTCCCACTTCCAGACCGCGGCGGTTGGGAGAGAGGGAGGGGCGGTAGGCCGGCAGCGCGTTCAGGAAGGCACGGCTGAAGTAGCTGCTGTTGACGGGAGTGGCCAGATTGCCGACGCAGGGGTCGGCGACGGGGGTCACGGTCATCGGTGGAAGGAGGGTGGTTGGCGGCGATGAAGCGGCGACGGCTCAGTCGCGGGCTTCGATCACGTTGAACAGCAGGGCCATGGCCACCGCAGGAGCCAGGATCCCGACAATGGGCACGAATACCGAGGGCATCCAGGCGGCGACGAAGTCTCCGGTCATCAGCGTGGGCCAATACAGCTACCGTTCGGCACTGTAAGGAGCTCTTCCAAACCTGCTCTCTGGCGGTGGAAGGGGCGACATAAAAGTTCAGACCGATGACCCAGGCCCTCTCCGGAGCAGCGATCGCCGCGGTGATCGCGGCCTGCTGGCTGCTCGGGCGGCCGCGCCCGAAGATCCTGCGTTCCACCGATGCCTCCGCGGTGGCGGCCCTCAACCGCAGCCAGATGGAGCTGGTGCTGCCGCGCCAGCCAGAAACAGCCAGCCGGACTGACTCCGGCAGCCACGACCGCAGCAGCGTCGCCCTGCCCAACCCCGCCGATCGGCGCGGCCGCCTGCAACTGCTGGCGCAGCTGGAGCGGCAGTTCCAACAGGGCGGTGAGCCGCGCCGTCAGGCCCTGGCCCTTTGTGGCGCCTGGCAGCACCGCGATGCCCTGCCCCTGATCCGCCGCGGCCTGCGCGACAGCGATCAGCAGGTTGCGGCCTTGGCAGCCGAAGCCATGGCCCACTTCCGCGGCCGCAGTTCGGCAACCGCTCAGCGCGCCGCGGCCAAACCACCCCGCAACGTTTCACGCACCCGGTAGATCGGCCGGCCCTGGCTTTCGTGATAGG
>JBDKGF010000018.1:0-2511 GCA_039798305.1 Cyanobacteriota bacterium | reverse complement strand
GATCAGCCCTGCACTGGCGCGTTGGCTGTAGTACTGCGCCATCAACGCGCCGGGCAAGTGGCCTGTTTCGGCGCGGCAACGGGTGAGCGGGGCCATCCAGATGCGGTTGGGCAGCTCGAGGTCGCCCAGGCGCTGTGGGGAGAACAGATCAGCCATGGACTGATTCTGGCGCGTTGTTCTGGATCTGCATCCAAGAAGCCTCAGGTCATCGGCTCACGCCCAGGCCTGCTCGTGAAACGATGACTCAGAAAGCTTTTCCAATTTGCTTTCATGGTCGACTCCATCCCTGCTGGATGAATGCTCTCTTGGTTGATGCGACTCGATCAAAGGTAGAGGCAGGAGAATCGACTCCAAATGGATGCAAAAAGGACCATCGCCCCTCGCTGAACAGGGCTTTGTCCCCTCTTTTGATGTTTCGAAAAAGCCGGTGACTGGATTTGAACCTGCGACCTACTGATTACGAATCAGTTGCTCTACCACTGAGCTACACCGGCAGCCGCATCAAATTAGCATTCAGGCTGTTGCGCCCTTTGGGCTCGCGTCATGGCACCACAGTCCCGTGAGCCCCTGGATCCAGCCCTGCGGGCGCGCCTGCTTCAGGAAGCCAAAACGCCGTGGCGCGGTCTGAGGCGTGGGCTTTGGCTGGCTTTCACTGCTTCTGCGGCCGTGGGCCTCGCCACGATGACGATGCGTGCTTCAGCCGGGGAGTCCGTCGCCTTCAGCGATCTTGGGATCCAGGTTGGCGCTCTCGTGCTCTTCGGTGGGCTCCTCTGGCGCGACCGTAACCCCAGCGTCGACGACGAGGTCGCCTGAATCAGCGCCGGTCTCTGCTTCTGCCACCTGATCGTGCTCAGGAGCTGCCTCGACCTGCTCAACCTCGTTGGATGCTTCGCTCACAACCGCAGCGGGCTCGGTCTCTGGTTCCGGTTCAGGCGCCGGTTCTGGTTTGGGTGCAGGGGCTGCAGGGGCTTCGATCGCCAACGGTGGCAACAGCAGCAAGGGCAGCCCCAGATTCAGCCGGCTCTCCGCTGCTTGGACCTGGGTGAGGGGCAGGGTTTCCTCCACCAGCGCCGCCGGCCGGGTGAACAGCCACAGCGCCTGAATCAGTTGGTGCCAGTGCCATTGCATCAAGGCAAGTAGTGGCACACTCACCAGTAGCACCACCAGTCGCGGGCTGGCCGAGAGGGGCGACCAGGCCCAGGCCAGGCCGGCGCTGGCATCCATCAGCCACACCAGCGGCAGCAGCAACGCGGCTCCTGCGGCGGCGATCACCTTCAGGGGCAGAGCGGTTTGCAGGGCGCTGAGCCGCAGCTGCTCGGGCCGGCGACCGCGCAGGGGCACCTGCAGCACCAGCAGCGACCAGAGGTCGGGTGGGAGTCGCCAGAACAGCACCGCCGGCGCCAAAGCGCCGAGGGCCCAGGCCAACACCCGTTCGAAACCGGGGAGTGGTCCGGGATCCGCTCCGGCGAGCACCAGGAGCAACAGCAGTGCCTCCAGCGGCAACGCCGCGAGCCCCAGGAGCTGGAGCCACAGCAGGGGTTCGCGACGTGCCGGATTCACGGTGGACTGCAGCGGATCAGGTGCTCAGTGTGCGGCGTTGGGTGACGAGTTTGTAGGCCTCGACGCGGTCGCCTTCCTGCCAGTTGGCGAAGCGATCGCAGCCGATGCCGCACTCGAAGCCGGTGGCCACTTCCTTCTGGTCGTCCTTGCCGCGGCGCAGGGAGTCGAGGTCGCCCTCGTACACCTTTTCCTTGCCGCGCCAGACGCGCACCTTGCAGTTGCGCTGCAGCTTGCCGTTGGTGACGTAGCAGCCCGCCACGGCGCTCTTGCCGATGGTGAACACAGCCCGCACTTCGGCTTCGCCGAGGCTCTCTTCCACCAGCTCGGGTTCCAGCAGGCCTTCCATGGCCATCTGGATGTCCTCGAGCAGCTTGTAGATCACGTCGTAATCGCGCACATCCACGCCGGTGGCATCGGCGGCGCGCTTGGCGCCCGGTGCCATCGAGGTGTTGAAGCCCACGATCACAGCGCCGGAAGCGGCGGCCAGATCCACGTCGGTTTCGGTGATCTCGCCCGGTGCTGAGAGCAGCACGCGCACCTGCACCTCTTCGCGAGGTAGCTGTTCGAGGGAGCCGAGGATGGCTTCCACCGAACCCTGCACGTCGGCCTTGAGGATCAGGTTGAGCTCCTTGAGCTCGCCCTCGCTCGCCTGGCCCGACATCGAGGCCAGCGACACCCGGCGCGACGCCATCTGCTGAGCCAGACGGGTGGCGCGGGCTTCGGTGGCGCGATCGCCCACCACAGCGCGGGCTGATTTCTCGTCGGGGTAGACCTCGAACTCATCGCCGGCGGTGGGTACTTCGCTGAAGCCCAGGGCCTCCACCGCATAAGAGGGGCCGGCTTCCTTCACGCGCTTGCCGTTGTCGTCGACCATGGCGCGCACCTTGCCCAGGATCGGGCCCGCCGCCAGCACATCGCCGGTGCGCAGGGTGCCGTTCTGGATGAGCAGGG
>JBDKGF010000017.1:0-5416 GCA_039798305.1 Cyanobacteriota bacterium | reverse complement strand
GTCTTGATCTGCGTTGCAGCCAGGCGCTGCTGCAACAGGAGGCGGTGCACTGGAACCCCGCAGCCCTGGCCCAGATGCTCGGCCCGCTGGCCCCCCTGGCGATGACGCTCCAGCAGGGCTGCCTCAGCCTGCGCAGTGAAAACGCTGCGCTGCTCTGGCAGGGCGAAGCTGAGGCCAGCCCCGATGCCCATGGCGCTGCCCCGGATCGGCTCGCCGTGCCATCTCTGCCTTTGAGCCCCACCAGCGCCCAGCCGCTGGAGCTGCGCGGACAGCGGCTCGATCTGTTGCTGCGCGGCCTGCTCAGCACTTCCCTGTTGCGCACCGCTCTGGCGGAGCGTTACGGCTTGGGCGCAGAGCAACTGCGCCGGTTGCAGAGTGCTCCCTTCAGCCTGCGGCTGCAGGCGCAGGCCAAGGGGTCCTATCGCGCTGGCCTGCAGCTGCTGGTGCGGCTGCCCGGTGAGCGCAAGCTGTGGGAGCGCTGGCTGATCGATCTGAGCACCGCTCTGGAGCAGCAGGGGTTCAGTCGCCTGCAGCCCCAACCAGCCCTCAGCCTCTGGAACCGTGAGGATGGCGCCGTGGTGGGCGGCTGGCGCTGGCTCGCATCCGATCAGCTCCTGCTCTTCCTCGGCCCCAGTCCTGTGCAGGCCCCGACCCTGCAGCCACCTGCGGCGGCCGACTGGCAGCTGCTGGTGCAGCCCCGGCAGCTTGAAGCGCTTCAGTTGCTGCCGCCCGGTTTGCCGCTGGTGGTGAAACGCGCCTCCCAGCTGGTGTTGCAGGGGCGTGGTTCCGGATCAACGGCCCTGGCTGGACGCCTGGAGCTCAGGTAGCGCTGCCCTCGGCGGCCCGCTCGCGGCGGCGGCGTTCGGCGGCCACCGTTTCCTCCATCAGTTCCACGGCCTGGCTCATCTTTTCGATGTTGCCGGCATAGAGGCTCAGATCCTTGTCCACGCGGTCCTTGATCAGACCCATGGCTTCGCCGATCTCATGGGCTGCGCTGCGCAGGGCCTGCGGATCGAGGGCATCGGCGCCCTGCGCACTCTGCAGAAGGCTGAGCAGGCCCACCGCCACCAGGCGTGAGTAGTGGAAATCATCCCGTTGCACACTCCGCAGCAGCGAGGCGATCAGCTCGGGTGCGCCCTGCCCCTGGTTGGAGAGCCAGCCCTTCACCTCCTCGAGACTGTGGTGCCCCACCTGTTCGCGGGCCTGTTGTGCCTGGGAGCGGAAGGACGCACCATCGAAGCCATTGGCGCTGCACAGCGCCTGGAACAGAGGCTCTCGCTGGTTCTCCGGTCTGTAGCCCTTGGAGAAGCTGTCGAACACCTGGGTGAGGCCCACCGCAAACAGGCCGTCGGCCTCAAACCCCTTCTGATGGCTGAGCAGGTGCAGTTCCACCAGCAGCTCATCCACCAGGCGCCGGTAGATCGGCGCAATCACATAGGGGAACGCGCTGTGAAAGGCACGCTTGCTATCCGCAACAGTGAGGCTCACGCCCACGTTCTCATCGATCGACGTGCTGGGACCCTAGCTCGCGAGGATCGCTGAACTCGGCTGAAGCTCAGTAGGATCCCGCCAGCTGCTGAGCCCCCTGTGTCGATGATCCCGATCGTGATCGAAGAGTCGGGCCGGGGCGAGCGGGCGTTCGATATCTATTCCCGTCTGCTGCGCGAGCGGATCATCTTTCTGGGTGAGCCGGTCACCTCGGAATCCGCCAACCGGATCGTGGCGCAGCTGCTGTTCCTCGAAGCCGAGGATCCTGAGAAGGACATTTACCTCTATATCAATTCCCCTGGAGGCTCCGTCTACGACGGCCTCGGCATCTTCGACACGATGCAGCACATCAAGCCCGATGTGCACACCGTGTGCGTGGGTCTCGCTGCCTCGATGGGTGCCTTCCTGCTCTGCGCCGGTGCCAAGGGCAAGCGCAGCAGCCTGACCCACTCTCGGATCATGATCCACCAGCCTTTGGGCGGTGCCCGTGGTCAGGCCAGCGACATCCGCATCCAGGCCGACGAGATCCTCTATCTCAAGAAGAAGCTCAACCAGGAGCTCGCCGACCGCACCGGTCAGCCCCTGAGCCGCATCGAGGAAGACACCGACCGCGACTTCTTCATGTCTCCCGTTGAAGCCGCCGAGTACGGCCTGATCGACAAGGTGATCGACAAGCGCCCGGTTCGCGCTGTCTGATTCCTTCACCTGATCCAGGCCCGTGGGCCGGAAGCGGGGAGGTTCCGCGGACAAACCGGGTGGCAAGGGTTTGCCTCCCAGCCTGCGGCCCAGCAAGGTCTGCCCGGTGTGCGGCAGGCCTTTCGCCTGGCGCAAGAAATGGGCAGCAGTGTGGGAGCAGGTGATCTACTGCTCCGACCGCTGCCGGAATCAACGCTGAGGCTCAGCTGCTGGTGAGGGTGGGGAAGCGGTTGCCGGTGTACAGCTGTGGCATGCCGTTGGCCAGGGCTGAACCCACCCGCATGCACACGGCATCTTCGTAGGTGGGTGCCACGATCTGGATGCTGGTGGGCATGTTCTGCGGATCCAGACCGGTGGGAGCGGCCAGCACCGGGTTCCAGTTGAGCAGGTTCCAGAGCGGTGTGAGCACCCAGCCAGCCATGGGGTCGACTTCCACGCCATCCACCAGCAGCTTGTCGCGGAAGGGATCGAGATCAGCCGGCACTTCGCTGGTGGTGAGGGTGGGCATGATCAGGGCCTGGTAGCCGCTCTGGAAGATCTGGTTATCCACGCGGCGATAGATCTCGGCTGACACCTGCGCCGCATGGCGGGCCTGCTCCGGCCCCATCGCCGTTGCCGCCACTTCGGCGAAATGGCGGCCGTAGCTGGTGAGCTGATCCTTCTGGCTCACGAGGTCGGCCATATCCGCTCCCTGAATGCCGGAGAGCAGCGCTTCCTGCAGCACCTTGCGGATGTCGTTGCCCGTCACGCCCAGATCGAGATCCACCTTGGTGATCACAGCGCCCTGGCGCTCCAGCACTGCCAGGGCGGCCTCGGTGTTGCGGCGCACGTTTTCGCTCACCCGCGCCCAGCCTTGATCAGGGGAGTAGGCAATGCGCATGCCCTTCACACCCGCGTAGCTGAGGGGAAGATCGAGATTCGGGCGCAGGGAGTTCATCACCCCAGGCGCCGGCCCGGAGATCACGTTCTCCAGGCGGATCATGTCGGGCAGATCACGGGCCATCGGTCCAATCACCGACGGCAGCAGGCTCACATAGGTGGGCTCTACGGGCACCCGGCCGTAGGGCGGTTTGAAGCCCCAGAGGCCATTGAAGGCTGATGGGATGCGGATGGAGCCCCCCATGTCGGAGCCTGTCGCCAGGGTGGTGGGTCCGGCGGCGAGGGCAGCGCCGCTGCCGCCTGAGGAGCCCCCCACGGCGTATTTGAGGTTCCAGGGATTGCGCGTGACGCCCCAGAGATCACTCCAGGTGACCCCCAGGACATACATCTCCGGCACCGTGGTCTGCGCGTGCAGAACGGCGCCGGCCTCCAGCAACTTCACCACGATCGGATCGTTCGTGGTCATCACCCGGTCGCGGAACACTTTGGAGCCGGCGGTCATGGGCCAGCCCTTCACCGCCATCTCATCCTTGAGGGCCACCGTGATGCCCTCGAGAGCCCGGGGATTGCCCTCTTGCCAGCGGCGCTCTGAGGCTTTGGCCTGTGCCATCGCCTCCTTGGGATGCAGATAGGTGAAGCAGTTCACCTGCTTCCCGCGCTGCTCAGTGAGCCGCAGCTGGGCCTGCAGCACCTCCACCGGCGAGAGCTTTTTCTGGCGGAAGAGTTTCAGCAGCTCGCCGGCGCTCATGTATGCCAGCTCCAGATCACGGCTGATGCCGGCAGCGGCCGGTGCTGCGTTCAGCCTGGAGGGCGACACCACACCCATGGCCCCGGCAACGCCGAAGCCTGCTGTGGCTCCGAGCATCTGAAGGGCGTTGCGGCGACTCAGGTTCAAGGTGGCCACGTGCAGCTCTGCGCCGCATTGTGTTCAGGCTGATGGGCCGCTGGGGATGGCCGAAAGGCGTTGATGCAAAAAAAGCCCGCGCAGGGCGCGGGCAGTGAAGGGTGACTATGTGGCTTGTTCGCCTGGGATCAGGCTTCAGCCTTGATCGGTGTGGCCTCAGCGGCCAGATCGGCTTCGCTGAGGAACGGAGAGAAGCGCTCCTTCTCGGGAATGGAGGTGAACTCGCTCACCAGGGCGCGGAATTCATCGCCATCGAGGCTTTCCTTTTCGATCAGCACTTCCACCACGCGGTCCATGCAGGCGCGGTTTTCGGCCACGAGCTTCACTGTTTCCTGGTAGCAGTTGTGCACGATCTGGCGCACGGCCAGGTCGACGCGGGCGGCGGTGGCATCGGAGCCATCGCTGCGGGTCATCAGATCGCGGCCCAGGAACACTTCCTGGTTGCCGGCCTCCAGGGAGAGCTGGCCCACTTCGCTCATGCCGAAGCGGGTCACCATCTGGCGGGCGATTGAGGCCACCTGCTGAATGTCGCCGCCGGCACCAGTGGTGACTTCGGCGTAGCCAAACACCACATCCTCAGCAGCGCGGCCGCCGAGGGCACCCATGATGCGGGCGCGCAGCTGGGCGCGGCTTACCAGCATCTGCTCCTCATCGGGGGAGAACCAGGTGAGGCCCTGGGCCTGGCCGCGGGGGATCAGCGTGACTTTCTGAACAGGGTCGTGGGCCTTCACCAGGGTGCCCACCAGGGCATGGCCGACTTCGTGATACGCGATCAGGCGTTTGCTGCGGCCATCGGTGAGGGGCTTGCCCTCCATGCCGGCGATGATCCGATCGACGGCGTCATCGATTTCGGCAAGACCCGTGGCCTCCTTGCGGCGGCGGGCCGTGAGGATGGCGGCCTCATTGAGCAGGTTGGCGAGGTCGGCGCCGGAGAAGCCTGGGGTGCGGCGGGCGATGGCCTCAAGGCTCACGTCATCGGCGAGCTTCTTGTCGCGGGAGTGGACCTTCAGGACTGAGAGGCGGCCCTTGATGTCGGGTACATCCACCTGCACCTGACGATCGAAACGGCCGGGGCGCAGCAGTGCCGAATCGAGCACATCGGCACGGTTGGTGGCGGCGATGATGATGATGCCGCTGTTGCCCTCAAAGCCGTCCATCTCCGTGAGGAGCTGGTTAAGGGTCTGTTCGCGCTCGTCGTTGCCACCGCCCACGCCGGCGCCGCGCTGACGGCCCACGGCGTCGATCTCGTCGATGAAGATCAGGCAGGGGCTGTTCTCCTTGGCGCGCTTGAACAGATCGCGCACGCGGCTCGCGCCGACGCCCACGAACATCTCCACGAATTCAGAACCCGAGAGGGAGAAGAAGGGCACACCGGCTTCACCGGCAATCGCTTTGGCGAGCAGGGTTTTGCCGGTGCCCGGAGGTCCCACCAGCAGCACGCCCTTAGGG
>JBDKGF010000016.1:0-2534 GCA_039798305.1 Cyanobacteriota bacterium | reverse complement strand
GAGGCCCGGCCCGATTGGGCGATCTTTGCGGAGCTGGGCCGGCGGCTCGGGTTTGAGCAGCAGTTCAGCTACGCCTCCGCCGCGGAGGTGTATGCCGAGTTCACGGCGCTCACCGCCGGTCGGTTGTGTGATCTGAGTGGGCTCAGTCATGCGCTGCTGGCGGAGCACGGCCCCCAGCAATGGCCTTTCCCCGCCGGCAGCGCGCCGGGTGCGGGCGCACCGCGGCTTTACACCGATCACCGCTTCCCCACGGCCACGGGCAAGGCGCGCTTCCTGGCGGAGCAGCCCTTTGGATTGGCGGAACCCCCCTGCGAGCAGTACCCGCTGGTGCTCACTGTGGGCCGCTACCTCGGCCACTGGCACACCATGACCCGCACCGCCCATGTGATGCGCGTGAACCACCAGCACCCGGAAGCGTTGCTGGAGGTGCATCCCAGTGATGCGGCCGGCCATGGCCTCAGCGATGGCGCCATCGCTGAGGTGAGCTCCCGCCGCGGTTGCATCAGCGCCAAGGTGACCGTCACCGAGCGCATCCGCCCTGGCACGGTGTTTCTGCCGATGCACTGGGGTGCCAGCCAGGTGAATGCCTGCGAGGCCAACCGCCTGATGCATGAGCAGGCGTGTGCCCATTCCAAGCAGCCCGAGCTCAAGGCCGCGGCGGTGTGGATCCGGCCGTTGGCCTGAGCCCGGCGCTTCAGGCCTCCAGCAGTTCCGGTGAGATGCGCAGGGTTCTAGCTGGGCCCGCGTCCTGCTCGATCAGGCCGAGGCTGCGCCAGCGGGAGAGCTGTTTGGTCACCGTCACCCGGGTGTGGCCGCTGAGGTCGGCCAGTTCGGCGTGAGTGAGCCGCAGCGGCAACTCATACCAGGCGCCATTACGCCGCCCGAGCCGTTCCACCAGTAGCTGCAACAGGGCACCGATGCGTTGGCCTGCGTCGTTGAGGTTGCGCAGCAGCAGCAGCGACAGCGTCCACTCATGCAGGTTGATGGTGCCGGCTGCCGGCTCCATCGGGCAGCCCTCCACCAGCTGGGCGGCGGTGAGTGCTTCCAGATGCAACCGGGTGGTGCGCAGCAGATCGAGCGGCAACTGATCACCCTCCTGCAGAAAGCCCAGGGTCATCGGCTGGGCGGCCAGGGCTTCCTGCTCCGGTCTGGAGGCGGACACCCGCACCAGACCGGAGTGCACCGTGAGGCAGTGGTTGCGCTCCAGCAACCGCGCATCGAGCAGCAGGGTGTTGCCGGCGCGAATTGAAAGGGCCGCCGAGGCTTCAGTCGTCGTCATGGGCATAACGGCGATAGAGGAAATCGAGGGCGTGGTTGCGCAGCTGGCCGTAACGGGGATCGTCCTGGATGCTTTCGAAGCTGCGGGGCCGCTCAAACGGCACCTCCATGATTTCGCCGATGGTGGCCGAGGGTCCGTTGGTCATCATCACGATCCGATCGGAGAGGAACAGGGCCTCATCGATGTCGTGCGTGATCATCAGCACGGTGGGTTTGTGCTCACGCCAGATGGCGAGCAGTTCTTCCTGCAGTTCCTCCTTGGTGATGGCATCGAGGGCGCCGAAGGGCTCATCGAGCACCAGCACTTCCGGCCGCACCGCCAGGGCCCGGGCGATGGCCACGCGCTGTCGCATGCCGCCCGAGATCTGGGCGGGGCGTTTGTGGCGGGCTTCGATCAGACCCACCATCTCCAAGTGATGGTCCACGGTCTGGGCGCGGGCGGCGGCATCCAGCTCCGGACGGGCCGCCTTCACCGCCAAATCCACGTTCTGCTCCACCGTTTTCCACGGCAGCAGCGAGTAGTTCTGGAACACCACCATCCGGTCGGGGCCGGGGCGATCGATCGGCACATCCCGCAGGGTGACGCTGCCGCTGCTGGGTTGCAGGAAGCCCGACACCATGTTGAGCAGCGTGCTTTTGCCGCAGCCCGAGTGGCCGATCACGCAGATGAATTCACCCTGGGCCACCTCCAGGTTGATCTCCTTGAGGGCCTCAAAGGGGCCCCGCTGGGTGTTGAAGACCTGCCCCACATTGTTGAAGGAGAGGTAGGCCTGGTCACGCTCCTCGGTGGTGGCGCGCAGGGGTGCACGGGTCATGGCGCTGGTCATCTCAATGGGCAGCGATGGGGCGTGGGCTCGAACCGGTGGGCAGCGGAATGCTCTCCAGAGCCGTGGCTCGGCAGTAGGGCTGTTGCTTCAGATAGTCGAGCGGATTGTCCTGATCGAAGGCCACGCCATCCGCCAGGACGAAGGGCTGGCGTTCCGGTCTGAGGTCGGCGAAGCCGGCGCGCTCGAGGGCGCGGCTGCAGAGGTCGCTGCGATACACCTGGCTGAGGAGCTCCAACCGGTTGGAGGGGAAGGCACTCCAGCCCCAGCGGCTGAACTGGGTGAGGATCCAGCTGCCTTCCGCGGCATTAGCCAGGTGAGCCCGGTCGCTGTGGAAGCGATTCAAAGGAAGGCGTACGCCGCTGGGCTCATCGGTGCCCAGATCGAACTGACGTTGCAGCGCCAGGGCGGAGCCAGTGCCCAGCCATTGAG
>JBDKGF010000015.1:0-7636 GCA_039798305.1 Cyanobacteriota bacterium | reverse complement strand
GCCTCAGGTGGAGGCGGTGTGGTTTGTGGATTTGAATCCAGAAAACCGCCGGTTTGTGCAGGCCCGGGCCGAGCGCTTCGGGCTGTCCCACAAGCTCCGCTGCTTCCGTGATCTCGATGCGCCGGAGCTGCCCGCGCAGTTCGACACGATCGTTTGCCTCGATGTGCTGGAGCACCTCAGCGATCCCAGTGCCCAGCTGGAGCAGTTCGCGGCACGGATGTCGCCCGCGGCCATCGCTCTGCTCAATTGGTATTTCTTCAAGGGCTTCTCAGGCGAGTATCCCTTCCATTTCGATGATCCCCGGCTGGTGGAGCGTTTCTTCCGCACGCTGCAGAGCCGTTTTCTCGAGGTGTTTCATCCCTTCCTGATCACCACCCGGGCCTACCGGTTGCTGGAGGGTTGAGGCTGCCCCGATCTGAGCGGGTCACAAAAAAGCCGGCACCACTGGTGCCGGCCAATTCAGCCTGAACGAGCAGGCCTGTGGCGGCTGGCGATCAGCCGACGGCCACGTTGATGCGCTTGCGGGTGCGCAGGCCGCGCTTGATGGTGTCGAAGCTGACCACGCCGTCCACCAGGGCGAACAGGGTGTCATCGGCGCCGCGACCCACATTGATGCCGGGGAGCACGGAGGTGCCGCGCTGGCGGATCAGGATCGAGCCGGCGTTCACCGACTCACCGCCATAGCGCTTCACGCCGAGGCGCTTGGAGTTGGAGTCGCGGCCGTTACGGGTGGAGCCGGTGCCTTTCTTGTGGGCCATGGTTCAGAGGAGTGTTGGGTTGAGGAACGCTGCGGCTGATCAGGCCAGGGCTTTGCCGCCCACGCTGATGGACTTGACCATCACGCGGGTCAGCTCCTGACGGTGACCGTTCTTGCGGCGGGTCTTCTTCTTGGGGCGCATCTTGTACACGATCACCTTGGGACCGCGGCGATGCTCCATCACCTGCAGTTCCACGGTGGCGCCCTTCACGTAGGGCTGGCCCACGTTGGCGGCGGTGCCGTCGTTCACCAGGAGCACGTTCTCAAGGGTGAGGGTGCTCTCGACCTCAGCGTTGATGCGGTTGAGGTCGTAGTAGCGGTTGGGCTGAACCCACACCTGGGTGCCGGAGGTCTCAACGATGGCGTAGGGACCGGTGCTGGGAGTCGTGCTCATGGCGTTAAGGGCGTGGACAGGCTGACGGTGAGCCCCCGTTGGAGGGTGCCGTCATTTCGGCCTGCCGCACGGCAATCGAAAGACAAACAATGATCTTCCCCTTTTGCCCTCCGACCCGTCAACACTGGGGGCGTTGCCAGGCCCCGATCGCGGCGCATGTCACAGCCGGCCCTCACGATTGCCTCGCTGCTGCCGGATCCGCGTGTGGAGCGGGCCTGTCGCAGCTGGCTCAAGGGTGGTCGCTATCAACTTGAGGATCTCGGCTCCCTCGCCGATCCGATCCTTGAGCTGCAGCAGCGGCGCGAACTGTTTGATGTGGTGCTGCTCCAGCAGGGGGTGCATCCGCCCGACGTGTACGAGACGTTGCGGCAGCAGGGGCTGCTGTTGCCGGCGGTGGTGATCGGTGAGGTGAGCGGCCGGGTGGAATACCACGAGGCCGAGGTTCACCTGCCCCAGGACCAGCTCGAACAGATCGCTTACAGCGTTGACGCGGCCGTGTCGCGTTTCCTGCGCCGGGGCCTGCCGGCGGCCCCGGCTGGAGGGGGCGATGGCGCTGGTGCCGACACGCCCGAGCGCTGGCGCCTGCCCAATCGCCTCAAGGGGCGGCTGGGCTACCTCGGGGTCTTCTACAAGCGGGATCCCTCGCTGTTCCTGCGCAACCTGCCCCACGAGGAGCGCGAGGAGCTGCTGCGCTCGCTCAAGCGCAGCTACCGCGATGTGCTGATCGGCTACTTCCGTGATCCGGCCGCGGCCAACCAGGCCATTGAGAGCTTCGTGCACTCCGCCTTCTTCTGTGATCTGCCGATCAACAAGGTGGTGGAAATTCACGTCGATCTCATTGACGCCTTCTGGAAGCAGCTCAAGCTGGAGGGGCATAAGAACGACTTCCTTCAGGACTACCGCCTCGCTTTGCTCGATGTCATGGCCCATCTCTGCGAGATGTACCGCCGCTCAGTGCCTCCGGACTTGCCTCTCGGAGCTCCCGAATTGCCAGAGGACGTCAGCCAGTCCCCATCCCAGGAGGTGATCTAGATGAGCCCGCGCAAGACCTACATCCTCAAGCTCTACGTGGCAGGTAACACGCCCAATTCGATGCGGGCGCTCAAGACCCTGCGCAACATCCTGGATACCGAGTTTCAGGGGGTCTACGCCCTGAAGGTGATCGATGTGCTGAAGAATCCGCAGCTGGCGGAGGAGGACAAGATCCTTGCCACGCCCACGCTGGCCAAGATTCTTCCCCCACCGGTTCGCCGCATCATCGGTGATCTCTCCGATCGTGAGCGGGTGTTGATCGGCCTTGACCTCCTCTATGAGGAGCTCAGTGATGAAGCGCTCAGTGATCCCTACGGCGAGGAGGAGGACCCGGGCGGGCTGCTTTGACCGCGGTGTGTCAGCCAGCGTTCCAGCTCTCTCTGCACCCTGTGCTTTCAGTCAGACCCCTCTAGATTTCCCTAAGGCCCACACGTTCCATGCAGGACCCCTCCGCCACCAACCATGCCCTCTCCTCGGTGCAGAAGCTGCCCACCGGGATCGAGGGTTTTGATGACATCTGTCAGGGGGGACTGCCCATTGGACGCTCCACGCTGATCAGCGGCACGTCCGGCACCGGCAAGACGGTGTTCTCCCTGAATTTCCTCTACAACGGAATCCGGCAGTTTGATGAACCGGGTATCTTCGTTACTTTTGAAGAATCGCCGCTGGACATCCTGCGCAATGCTGCCAGTTTCGGCTGGAATCTGCAGGAGATGGTGGAGCAGGACAAGCTGTTCTTGCTCGATGCCTCCCCGGATCCGGAAGGCCAGGATGTGGCCGGTAGTTTCGATCTCTCGGGTCTGATCGAGCGGATCAACTACGCGATCCGCAAATACAAAGCCCGCCGTGTGGCGATCGATTCGATCACGGCGGTGTTTCAGCAATACGATGCCGTTTCGGTAGTGCGGCGCGAGATCTTCCGCCTGATCGCCCGGCTCAAGGAGATCGGTGTGACCACGGTGATGACCACCGAGCGCATTGATGAATACGGACCCATCGCCCGCTATGGGGTGGAGGAGTTCGTGAGCGACAACGTGGTGATCCTGCGCAACGTGCTGGAGGGGGAGCGCCGGCGCCGCACCGTGGAGATCCTCAAGTTGCGCGGCACCACCCACATGAAGGGGGAGTTTCCCTTCACCATGGGATCCCACGGCATCAGCATCTTCCCGCTGGGGGCGATGCGTCTCACCCAGCGCAGCTCGAATGTACGCGTGAGCTCTGGTGTGCCGCGGCTCGACGAGATGTGCGGTGGCGGCTTCTTCAAGGATTCGATCATCCTGGCTACCGGCGCCACCGGCACTGGTAAGACGCTGCTGGTGAGCAAGTTTGTGGAGAACGCCTGCGCTAACAAGGAGCGGGCGATTCTGTTTGCGTATGAAGAATCGCGGGCCCAGCTGCTGCGCAATGCCACCAGCTGGGGCATTGATTTTGAGCAGATGGAGCGTGATGGTCTGCTGAAGATCATCTGCGCCTATCCCGAATCCACGGGCCTTGAAGATCATCTGCAGATCATCAAAACGGAGATCGGTCAGTTCAAGCCTTCACGCATGGCGATTGATTCGCTCTCTGCCCTGGCCCGCGGCGTGAGCCATAACGCCTTCCGCCAGTTTGTGATCGGGGTGACCGGTTACGCCAAGCAGGAGGAGATCGCCGGCTTCTTCACGAACACCTCCGAGGAGTTCATGGGTAGCCACTCCATCACCGACTCCCACATCTCCACGATCACCGACACCATCCTGCTGCTGCAGTACGTGGAGATTCGTGGCGAAATGGCCAGGGCCCTCAACGTGTTCAAGATGCGCGGTTCCTGGCACGACAAGGGCATCCGCGAATTCATGATCACGGGCAATGGCCCTGAGATCAAGGATTCCTTCTCCAATTTCGAGCGGATCATCAGCGGTGTTCCCCACCGCATCAATACCGACGAACGCAGCGAGCTCTCGCGCATCGTGCAGGGCGTGACCAGCGACGAACGGCTTTAGATCAGCTCGGGGCTGCGGCTGGCCCGCTCGGCCTCGAGGCGGAGTTCGCTGTCGTCGGCCTGCTCGAGCGGCAGGTCGAACCAGAACGTCGTGCCTACGCCGGGCTCGCTGGCCATGCGCACCTGCGTGCCGTGCTTCTCGAGGATCCCGCGCACGATGGATAGGCCCAGGCCGGTGCCTACTTCGGTGTGCACGGCATTCTCCACGCGGTAGAAGCGCTCGAAGATGCGTTCCTGGTCTTCGCGGGAGATGCCTGAACCGGTGTCGGCGATTTCCACCCGCAGGCGTGGCAGCGGGGCGGTGAGGGCGCAGGTGGGACTGTCACCCGTGGCTTCGGTGCTGGGATCAATCGGGCAGGTGTCGGGCCAGGGGTAGGCCCGCAGCATCAGTCGGCCGCCGCCGGCGGTGAACTTCAAGCCATTGCCCACCAGGTTGTCGAACACCTGCAGCAGCAGATCCCAGTTGCCCCGCACCCGCGGCAGTTGTTCATCCACCTCCAGGGAGAGTTCCACGCCCTTGTCCTGAGCATTGAGCCGGTAGTTGCGCAGGGTTTGCTCCATCGCGGGGCGCAGCTCCACCGGTTCCATGGTCCAGGCGCGATCGCTCTCCAGCCGTGAAAGATCCAGCACATCGTTCACCAGGCGTGTGAGCCGATCGGTTTCGGCGTTGGCGATGGCCAGAAATTCCTTGCGGTCTTCTTCGCTGAGCTGATCACCAAGATCGTGGAGGGTCTCCACGTAGCTCTTGATGTTGAACAGTGGTGTGCGCAGTTCGTGGGAGACGTTGCTGATGAAACGGCTCTGAGCGGCGTTCAGTTCCACCTCGCGGGTGAGGTCCTGCACGGTGACGGCAATGCCCTTGAGGCTTTCTCCGCTCACATCTCGCACGGACTGCAGCACGATGCGCAGGGTTCGAGGCGGCTCGCCGAAGCTGCAGCGCACATCGCTGCTGTCACGCTCGCCGCTGAGCAGGGTCTCCAGGGGCATCTGCAGTTCCACGGCCAGCACCTCTGGCAGCTCATCACCCACGAGCGCACCTTAGAGCTTGCGGCCCTCCCAGCGGAACAACCGCCGCGCCGTGGGGTTCACCAGCACCACGCGGCCTTCGGCATCCAGCAGCAGTGCACCATCGGCCATGGTGGCGATCAGCGACTGCTGCTTCACCTGCGCGGCGGTGAGCTCCTCGATGTTGGCTTCGTTGTAGGCCTCGAGCTGGGAGGCCATGTCGTTGAAACCCTCCAGCAGCTCCCCCAGTTCGCCGCCCACCGGCATGGCGATGCGCGCTTCGAAATCACCGCTGGCGATCGAGCGCACCCCTCGCAGCAGCTCCTTCACCGGCTGGGTGATCGTGAGGGCGTTGAACACGGCCCCGAGAATCACCAGCACCCAGATCGAGATGAACACCGCCACGGTCACCTCGCGGCTGAGGGCGGCGCTGGCCAGGGCGGCTTCGTTGGGGTTGATGCCCAGGGCCAGCACCCCGAGGTAGCGATCGCCCGATACCAGTGGCACGAACACATCGGTCACCTGCCCATCGGGGCTGAGGTGCTGGCGGATGAGAGGGTTCTGGGGGCGGCGGGCCAGATCGGCCGGCAGCTCCAGCCGGCGGCTGAGCAGCAGTTCGCTGCTGCTGCCGCTGCTGCCGCTGATCGGGATCCCGAGGTAAATGACGCCCTCGGGATCGGCAAAGAAGATGTAGCGCAGGCTGCGGCTGGATTTCCAGAAGCGTTCGGCCACCGCAGCCAGTTCGCGGTCGTTGCCTTCGGCCACCAGGGGGGTCACGTTGGCGGAGAGCAGCAGCCCCAGATCGCGCGCAAAGCGGGTGTCGCTCATGCGCACATCCGCCTGGATGCCGTTGAGGGCAAAGAAGCAGATCGCCGCCATCACCAGGCTCACCACCAGGGTGGCTGCCGCGAGCAGCTTGGTCTGCAGGCTGAATTCCGCCCACCAGCGGGAGAGCCGCTGCCACCAGTTCAGCGGAGCGGTGCCAGCGCTCATCGGCTGCGCACCTGGTGGCCGATGTCGCGCCGGTAGGTCATGCCTTCGAACTGCACCTGAGCCAGGCCGGTGTAGGCCCGCTCAAAGGCGTTGTCAAAGCTGTCGGCCTGCGCCACCACAGCCAGCACGCGGCCGCCGCTGCTGAGGCAGCGACCATCGGCCTGTCGCTGGGTTCCGGCGTGGAACAGCTGCAGGTCGCCTGAGGGTTGCAGATCGCTGTGGATCACATCGCCCTTGCGGATCTCGCCGGGGTAGCCCTGAGCCGCGGCGATCACGCAGGCGCTGCACTGCGGGGCAATGCTCAGCGGTGGTGCCTGGTCGAGCGCGCCGTTGGCGCAGGCCAGCAGCACCGCGGCCAGTTCAGGACCCAGCAGGGGCATCAGCGTTTCGCATTCCGGGTCGCCGAAGCGGCAGTTGAACTCGATCACACTGGGGCCGGTCTCGGTGAGCATCAGGCCGGCGTAGATCACGCCCCGGTAGCGGATCCCGCGGCCGTTCAAGGCCGCCAGGGTGGGCTCCAGCACCAGCTGACGCACCTGCTCCAGCCCTGCCGCATCGAGCAGCGGGGCAGGGGCATAGGCGCCCATGCCTCCGGTGTTCGGGCCTGTGTCCCCTTCGCCGATCCGTTTGTGGTCCTGGGCGGGGGGGAGCAGCACCATGCGTTCGCCGTCGGTGAGGGCAAACACCGAGACCTCCGGGCCATGGGTGCGCTCCTCAAGCACCAGCGAGGCCTCGGCCCCGAAGCGGCCCGCGAAGATCTCCTCGATGGCGCTGCGGGCTTCCGCGATCGATTCGGCCACGGTGACGCCCTTGCCGGCGGCCAGGCCATCGGCTTTCACCACCAGCGGCTTGCCCTGGGCCTCCAGGGCTGCCAGGGCTTCCTCGCGGTTATTGGCCTTCCAGTAGCCGGCCGTGGGGACTCCGGCCTCCACCATCAGCGCCTTGGCCCACTGCTTACTGGCTTCCAGCTGCGCGCCGTCCGCGCCGGGGCCGAACACGGCAAAGCCGGCGCCGCGGAGCTTGTCCGCGAGCCCTGCGGCCAAGGGTGCTTCCGGCCCCACCACCACCAGATCCACCCCGTGCTCGCGGCAGGCCGCCAGCAGTCCCTCATGGTCGCTCTCGGCAATGGCGAGCTGCCGGCATCCCTCCAGCTCCTGGGTGCCGCCATTGCCGGGGCTCACCCACACCTGCTGGACGCCATGGCTGCGGTTGAGGGCCCAGGCCAGGGCGTTTTCGCGGCCACCGCCGCCCACGACCAGAACGTGGGCGGGGCTCATCCCGGGGGCGGCGGTGCTCATGGGCCAGCTGGAAACGGTGTCTGCTCCAGTGGACTCCCCTAGGTTGAGGCCAAGAGGACTGCCGCTGGTGCCATCCCTTCTTTACACGCCGGTGGTTCCCTGCCCGCCCCGCCACCGGAGGCGTTTCCGGTGGCTTTTGCCAGTGCGCAGCGCTCAGCAGGTGATGGAGAGCCAGT
>JBDKGF010000014.1:0-2655 GCA_039798305.1 Cyanobacteriota bacterium | reverse complement strand
AGTGCTGGAACTGTACGGAGAAACCGCCAAGATGGCCCGGTTGCCTGCGTGAGTGTCCGGTGCCTGCACCCGTGGTGGAGATGCACGACGTGAGCGTGCGCTGGGGCAGCAAGAGTGTGCTCAGTGATGTGGATCTGCAGCTGCAACCGGGCGAGCGCCTGGCGGTGGTGGGTCCCTCCGGTGCCGGCAAATCCACGATCCTGCGCCTGCTGGCGGGCCTGCTCCTGCCGAGCAGCGGCACGCTGAGCATCCACGGCATCCCGCAGACCTACCTCCGCTTGGATCAGCGCCATCCACCGGATGTGCGGCTGGTGTTTCAGAACCCGGCGCTGCTGGCCTCGCTCACCGTGCGTGAAAACGTGGGCTTTCTGTTGGATCGCTTCAGTCGCATGAGCGAACGGGAGATCCGCGAGCGGGTGGGTCAGGCCTTGGATGCGGTAGGCCTCGCCGGCACGGAAGACCTGTATCCCGGCGAACTCAGCGGTGGCATGCAGAAGCGGGTGAGCTTTGCGCGGGCGGTGATCGACGATCCCAGTCAGCCTGATGGCACGGTGCCGCTGCTGCTCTTTGATGAACCCACCGCTGGTCTGGATCCGGTCGCCTGCACCCGCATCGAGGATCTGATCGTGCAGACCACCAACCTGGCCCGCGGCAGCTCGGTGGTGGTGAGCCACGTGATGAGCACCATCCTGCGCTCGGCCGATCGGGTGGTGCTTCTGTACGACGGCTTGTTTCGCTGGCAGGGATCTGTGGCTGACTTTCAGACCACCACCAATCCCTATGTGCTGCAGTTCCGCACCGCTAGTCTCAGCGGACCGATGCAGCCGGCGGAGCTCTGAGATCCATGCGCCGCAGTGTGCGAGAAGCAATGGTGGGCTTCACCCTGATTGCGGCCCTTGCCGGATCGGGATTGTTCTGGCTGTGGCTGAGGGGGGTATCGCTGGCTAGCCGCACCTGGCGCTTTCAGGTGAATTTCGCTGATGCCTCCGGCCTGGCGGAGCGTTCAGCCGTGACCTACCGGGGCGTGTTGGTGGGCAACGTGAACAAGCTCACCACCACCACCTCCGCCGTCGTGGCTGAGCTTGAAATCGACGATCCATCCCTGCAGCTGCCCTTGCCGCTGGTGGCACAGGTTCAGGAAGCCTCTCTCCTGGGTGGTGATGCGGTTGTGGCTCTGATTGCCCCCAGTCGCCAACTGCCGGCGGGTACGCCTGGGCCCACCGCTGCCGATTGCAACCGCCGCCTCACGGTGTGTGCGGGTACCACTCTCAACGGCGTCAATGCCGCGAGCATCTCCAGCCTCACGGTGACGATGCAGAAGCTGCTGGAGCAGGTGGATCGCGAAAACCTTGTGCCGGAGCTGGTGAAAACCACCCGCAGTTTCGATCTGACCGCCAGGGAGGCCACCAAGTTCCTGGAGGACGGTCAGCAGCTGATCAAGGAGCTGGAGGCGGCTGTCAATAAGGCTCAGCCCACCCTCGACAACCTCAACGCCGCAACGGCCAACGTCCGCAATATCACCCGCGCGCTCGATAACCCCAAAACGGTGTCAGAGCTCAAAACCACCGTGACCAACGCCGAGAAACTCACGGCCCGCTGGAATGAAGTGAGCGGCGATGTGGAGAAACTCACCGCCGATCCCCGCTTTATGAATGGCTTGCGCAGCGTGAGCATCGGCCTGGGCAAGTTTTTTGATGAGCTCTACCCGGCTCAGACCGGCTCCAGCAAGGAGAAGCCGGCCCAGACCGGCCAGCGCTAAACCCCGCTGATCGCCTCCATCGCAATCGCCGCGATCGCCTGATCGCTGGCCTTGGGCAGCTGTACGTATTTCCCACCGGCGGCATCGGCCAGGTCTTTACCCATGCCGCTGCCGATGAATTTGCGCTCGGTGTCGATCACCAGCAGCTTGATGCCGAGGGAGCGGTAGCGGCTGGCCACCTGCTTCACCTCTTCCTTGAGGTCCACGGGTTCCTCACCCTCCAGTTCCGGCTGACCGAGGGAGCGGCCGAGGGGCACGTTGCCGCGCCCATCGGTGATCGCCACCACCACGACTTGGCCGAGATCGCCGGTGGCCAGGGCATTGGCCCCCACGCGGGCGGCCTGGGACAGGCCATGGGCCAGGGGGGAGCCGCCGCCGCAGGGCATGGATTCCAGGCGCCGGCGCGCGGCGGTGATTGAGCGGGTTGGGGGTAGCAGCACCTCGGCGGCTTCGCCGCGGAAGGGGATCAGGGCCACTTCATCGCGGTTTTCGTAGGCCTCGGTGAGCAGGCGGATCACGGCGCCCTTGGCGCTCTGCATCCGGTTGAGCGCCATCGAGCCGCTGGCATCCACCAGGAAGATCACCAGGGCGCCGGCCTTGCGCTGCAGCTGCTTGGCCCGCAGGTCGCCGTCTTCCACGACCACCTTGCGGTGGGGCTCGCGTTCGCGGCGGGTTTTCTGATACGGCGCGGCGGCCCGCAGCGTGGCATCCACGGCGATCCGTTTCACAGGACCGCGGGGCAGCATCGGTTTCACGTAGCGGCCGCGCGAATCGCTGAACACCACAGCGCGGCTGCCGCTGCCACCGCTCTTGGCCTTGCCGGCGTTGAACAGCAGCAGGTCGGGGTCGATGGCGGTGGCCTCCGGATCCAGCAGGAATTCCTCCGGGATCGAGGG
>JBDKGF010000013.1:0-4445 GCA_039798305.1 Cyanobacteriota bacterium | reverse complement strand
CCCTTCTTTACACGCTGGTGGTTCCCTGCCTGCACCGCAAGCGGCGGCGTTCCCGGTGGCCGGTGCGGGCGAGCAGCGCGCTGGCCGTTGCGGTGGGTCTGATGGCCCTGCTGATGGCCCGGCCCGCTCCGGCCCAGGAGCTGTTCATCCTGCGGGTGATCGGCGGTTTCTTTGAGCCCAAGGCCCCGGTGCCAGAGCCCGGGCCCTCGGCCCTGCCAGTGCCCGGCAGCATGCCTGAGGTGCAATTCCAGGAGCTTCTGCAGAAGGGAGATCTGCCGGCTCTGAACCTGGCCTGTGTGGAAGCTGATGGCTTCGGCTTCACCAAGCGCCTGCAGTTGCTGCAGGCGCGGCTGCTGACGATCGCTCCGGCACCCCAGCCCTTTCAGACGGTGCTGGTGAACGCCAATGCCCTGCTCACTTGTCGAGCCCCCGATGCCGCTTTGATCGTGCTCAACCGCTTCAGTCCCCAGCCAGGGGTGGAGCGGGATCAGTGGCAGGTGCAGCGCTGGCGGGCTGCCCAGGCAGGGCTGCATCACGACCTGGCGGTGGCGATCCTGGACGAGCTGGCCAAGGGCAACCCCGCCAGCCTTGAAACCCTCGCTCTACCCCTCAAGCTGCGCGACGACGGTTCGATCGCCACCCGCCCGGGGCTGGATGTGTATGTGGATCATCTGCTCGTGCTGGGCCGCCGCCGCGATGCCGCGGCGGCGCTGCTCGCGGGCCAGATGCCCGGCAAACCGATGGCGGAGCGGCTCAGGCAGGCGGTGGCGCTCCTGAATCAGATGCCGCTGCAGGAGCGTGATCAGCTGCTGGAGAGGGCCCTCGATCAGGCGGCTGCGGCCGAGGCCTGGGGTCTGGCGATCGAACTGCTGGATCAGCAGCGGGCCCTGCTGGTGGCTGAGGGTGTGGAGGCCAGCCGGCCCCGGGAGCGGCTGGAGCGCCTCAGCCAGAGGGTCGATGATGCCTACAGCGCCTGGCAGTTGGCACGGCAGGATCCTCAACAGAGCGAGCGCAGCGCACAGCTGCAACAGCAGCTCCGCAGCCCCCGCGCCGCCGGTGGTCATGCTGCAGCGCGACTCGCCACTCCCATCACCGCTTCACCCCGTCCGCCGCAGCCATGACCAGCTACAGCCTTGGATCGCTGCTCTATGAGGGCAAGGCCAAGCGGGTGTTCGCCACCGATCAGGCTGATCTGGTGGCTGTGGAATACAAAGACGACGCCACCGCCTTCAACGCTCTGAAGAAGGCTCAGCTGGCGGGCAAGGGGGAGCTCAACTGCCAGATCTCAGCCCGCCTGTTCGAGCTGCTGGAGCGTGAGGGGATTCCCACCCACTATCTGGCCCTGCAGGAACCCAACTGGATGTTGGTGCGTCCTGTGCAGATCGTTCCGGTGGAAGTGGTGGTGCGCAACACCGCTTTCGGATCGCTGTGCAAGCAGATGCCGATTGAGCCCGGCACGCCTCTGGAACCACCTCTGCTCGACCTCTATTACAAGGACGACGCCTTTGGAGATCCCTTGCTCACCGATGCCCGTCTGGAGCGGCTGGGGCTGTTGACGCCAGACCAGCGCCAGGAGTTGGAGCGGCTGGCCATGGCAGTGAATGCCTGCCTGCGCCAGTTTTTCGCCGGAATCGCACTGCAGCTGGTGGATTTCAAGATTGAGCTTGGGTTCACCACCGATGGCGCCCTGGTGGTGGCCGATGAGATCAGTCCCGACACCTGCAGGCTCTGGGATCTGCAGGTGAGTGATGCCAGCGATCGCATCCTGGATAAGGACCGCTTCCGCCAGGACTTGGGCGGTGTGGTGGAGGCCTACGGGGAGGTTCTCAAACGGGTCCAAGGTGCCTGTCCTTCACCCCGTCTGGGCAAGTAAGTTCGGCGGAATTTGCGGCTCTGCCGCACTCCTGCTGTAACCATGGCCGCCACCCCTCACGGTTTGAGCCGCGCCCTGCGCCTCCGCGGCTCCCTCGGGCTGGCTTCCATGCTGCCGCTGGCGGCAGGTGTGGTGATGGCAGGCGCACCGGTGCTGGCGCAGGAGGCTGCTCCCGCACCAGTCGCCACTCCAGAAGCCAGTCCGCCGGGTGAGGGCCTCGCGCCGCCGGCCAAGCCTGAGCCGAAGGTGCTGATCAGCGAGGTGGTGGTGAAGGGGATTGAGGGCCATCCCGAGCAGGAGCGCCTCGAGATCGCCGTCTATGACGCCATGGCCACCCGGCCCGGCACCCAGGTGACCCGCAGTGAGCTGCAGAACGATCTCTCGGCGATCTACGCCAGCGGTTGGTTCTCGGATGTGCGCATCCAGCCGGTGGATGGCCCGTTGGGCGTTCAGCTGGTGGTCACGGTGGTGCCCAACCCTGTGCTCACCGAGGTGGAGCTCGAGGGCATCGGGCCGAAGACCAAGATGCCTCCCACCCTGCTCCCGGACATCTTCGCGGCCGACTACGGCAAGACCCTGAACCTCAACACCCTGCAGGCCCGCATCGGTGAGCTGCAGAAGTGGTATGCCGATCAGGGCTATTCCCTGGCCCGGGTGAGTGGTCCCACCCGCGTCAGCCCGGCCGGTGTGGTGCAGCTGCAGGTGCGTGAAGGCACCGTGGCCGGTGTTGAGGTGCAGTTCCTCAACAAGGAAGGCGAGGCCACCAACGACAAGGGGCAGCCCATCCGCGGCAAGACCAAGCCCTGGGTGGTGACCCGTGAGGTGTCGATCAAGCCCGGTGACACCTTCAATCGCCGTCAACTGGAAGACGACATCAAACGCCTCTACGGCACCGGTCTCTTCGGTGACGTGAAGGTGACGTTGCGGCCCGTCGCAGGCAATCCCGGCGAGGTGACCATCGTGCTCGGCATCGTCGAGCAGTCGAGCGGTTCCCTTTCGGGTGGTCTGGGTTACAGCCAGGCCCAGGGTGTGTTCGGTCAGGTGCAGTTGCAGGACAGCAACCTGCTCGGTCGCGCCTGGGACCTGGGGGTGAACTTCACCTACGGCCAGTTCGGTGGCCTGGGAGATATCTCCTTCACCGACCCCTGGATCAAAGGCGACAAGTTCCGCACCGCCTTCCGGGCCCGGGTGTTCTTCAGCCGGGAAGTGCCTCAGATCTTCCAGAGTCAGAACAACGGCACGATCAACACCGTGTCGGATGTGTCGAACGACTTCTTCAAGGCACCCTCCAACGCCACGGCCTACAACATCCAGAGCAAGAACAACCCCACCGGTACCTCCTTCGGATCGATCTCCAAGGCGGAGAAGGCCGATCCCAGCCTCAACTGGTTCAACCTCGACAACAACTCGATCGCCCTTCAGCGCATCGGCGGCAATATTCAGTTCGTGCGGCCGCTCAATGGGGGCAATCCCTACAAGCGCGCTCCCTGGAGCGTGGTGCTGGGCTTCAGCGGCCAGGAAGTCACCCCGATGAATTTCGGTGGTTCGGTGATGCCCTATGGCATGAACACCAACAACTATGGCAACGGCAAAACACAGGTCAAGGATGTGATCTGCATTGCCTACAACTGCGCAGAACACAACCAGATGGTGGGCCTGCGCGTGGCCGCCACCATGAATAACCTCAACGATCCACGCAATCCGACATCCGGCAATTTCCTGAGCCTCGGTACTGAGCAGTTCTTCTCGGTGGGGCCGGACTCGCCCACGTTCAACCGCCTTCGCGCCAGCTACACCCACTACATCCCGGTGAACTGGCTGAAGCTGTTCAAGGGCTGCCGTCCCAAGCCTGGCCAGAAAGAGGATTGCAAGCAGGCTCTGGCTTTCCAGGTGACCGCCGGCACCAACGTGGGCAACCTGCCCCCCTACGAGGCCTTCTGCCTGGGTGGCTCCAACTCCGTGCGTGGTTACTACGACTGCGATCTCGGCGTTGGCAAGAGCTTCGGTGAGGCCACCCTCGAATACCGCTTCCCGATCTTCAGCATCATCAGCGGAGAGGTGTTTGTCGACGGCGGTACCAGCTTCGGCAGCCAGCCCAACGTGCCCGGCAATCCCGGTGGTCTGTTGCTCAAGCCCGGTGATGGCTTCTCGGTGGGTACGGGTCTGATCGTCACCACACCGGTGGGTCCGCTGCGCCTGGAAGTGGCGAGCCAGGACTTCACCGGTCAGTGGCGCTTCAACCTCGGTGTGGGTTGGAAGTTCTGAGCAGCGGCGTGACGATCTGGCCCAACGATTACTCCCAGGCCTGGACCCTGGCGGCACCGGTGGAGCGCTCCGGCGTGGGGCTTCACAGCGGTGCCACGGCGCGTCTGCGGTTGGAGCCGTTCGAGCAGCCTGGTTACTGGGTGGCCTGGCTCGATGATCCGAGCCTTGCCCCCCAGCGCCTGCATCCTGCTCAGGTCTGTGAAACCAATCTGTGTACGGCTCCAAGCGCAGACGCGCCGTGGCACCACTGTGCAGCCCCACGCCGGACCGCTCAACCGGTGCCGCCAGGGTCCAGGCCTGGGAGTAA
>JBDKGF010000012.1:0-5737 GCA_039798305.1 Cyanobacteriota bacterium | reverse complement strand
CCCTTAAGGTTGTCTGCTGATTCAGGGGTTTTCATGCGCGTCGCAATCGCCGGTGCTGGTCTGGCCGGTCTGGCCTGCGCCAAGTACCTCTGCGACGCCGGTCACACTCCGGTGGTGGTGGAAGCCCGCGATGTGCTTGGCGGCAAGGTGGCCGCCTGGCAGGACGACGATGGCGACTGGTACGAGACCGGTCTGCACATCTTCTTTGGTGCGTACCGCAACATGCGCCAGCTCTTCAAAGAGCTGAACATCGAGGACAGGCTCCAGTGGAAGAGCCACTCGATGATTTTCAACCAGAAGGAAACGCCCGGCACCTACAGCCGTTTCGATTTCCCCGACATCCCGGCCCCCTTCAACGGTGTGGCCGCGATTCTCGGCAACAACGACATGCTCACCTGGCCGGAGAAGATCTCCTTCGGCATGGGCCTTGTTCCCGCCATGTTGCGGGGCCAGCAGTACGTGGAGGAGTGCGATAAATACTCCTGGACGGAGTGGCTACGCCTCCACAACATCCCTGAGCGGGTGAACGATGAAGTGTTCATCGCCATGGCCAAGGCACTGAATTTCATCGATCCCGATGAAATTTCCAGCACCGTGGTGCTCACCGCCCTGAACCGTTTCCTGCAGGAGGGCGATGGCTCGAAGATGGCCTTCCTCGATGGCAACCCGCCCCAGCGGCTTTGTCAGCCCATCGTTGACTACGTCACCGAGCGGGGCGGTGAGGTGCACCTGGATTCGCCCCTGCGCGAGATCGAGCTCAACGCTGATGGCTCTGTGAGCGGTTTCCGCATCGGCGGCATCAAGGGCAAGGAGGGCTTCACCCTCCAGGCCGATGCCTATGTGAGCGCCCTGCCGGTGGATCCGTTCAAGCTGCTGCTGCCGGAGCCCTGGAAGGAGATGCCTTACTTCAAGAAGCTCGACGGCCTCAATGGAGTGCCGGTGATCAACATTCACCTCTGGTTTGATCGCAAGCTCACCGAGATCGATCACCTGCTGTTCAGCCGCAGCCCTCTGCTCAGCGTGTATGCCGACATGAGCAACACCTGCAAGGAATACGAAGATCCCGAGCGTTCGATGCTCGAGCTGGTGTTCGCTCCCGCCAAGGACTGGATCGGCCGCAGCGATGATGACATCGTGGCCGCCACGATGGAGGAGCTGAAGCGTCTCTTCCCGATGCACTTCACCGGCGATGATCAGGCCAAGCTGCGCAAGGCGATTGTTGTGAAAACACCGCTGTCGGTGTATAAAACCGTGCCCGGTTGCCAGCAGCTCCGCCCGGATCAGACCTCGCCGATCCCCAATTTCTTCCTCGCCGGTGACTACACCATGCAGCGTTACCTGGCTTCCATGGAAGGAGCGGTGCTGAGCGGCAAGCTCTGCGCCCAGGCTGTGGCGGCTGCGCCGGTGGCTGTGGCGGCCTGAGCCTGTGTCGTTGGCTGCTGCTGCCCCAACGGAGATTCCTTCCCTTGAGGAGGCTTACGAGGCCTGCCGCCAGGAAACCGCCGAGTGGGCCAAAACGTTCTATCTCGGAACTCTGTTGATGCCCCCGGCCAAGCGCCGGGCCATCTGGGCCATCTATGTGTGGTGCCGCCGCACCGATGAGCTGATGGATAGCCCCGAGGCGATGACCCGCCCCGAGGCTGAACTGGCCGAGCGCCTCGATGTCTGGGAGCAGCGCACCCGCGACCTGTTCGCCGGCACCGTTCGCGATGGCCTGGATCGGGTGATGGCCGACACGATCGAGCGCTATCCCCAGCCGATCGAGCCCTATCTCGACATGATCGAGGGCATGCGCATGGATCTCACCACCCATCGCTATGCCACGTTCGAGCAGTTGAAGCTCTACTGCTATCGCGTTGCCGGCACGGTGGGGCTGATGACCCAGGAAGTGATGGGCATCGACCCGGCTTATACCTCAGCTCCCTGGAGTCATCCCCCCGATACCAGCGAAGCGGCCGTGGCGCTGGGCATTGCCAATCAGCTCACCAATATCCTGCGCGATGTGGGTGAAGATCGCGGCCGCGGCCGCATCTATCTGCCTCAGGAAGATCTCGAGCGTTTTGGCTACAGCGAAGCGGAGCTGATGGCCGGTACCCTCAACGACAGTTGGCGTGAGCTGATGCGGTTTCAGTTGACGCGAGCCCGCGAGTGGTTTGCCCGATCCGAGGCCGGTGTGCGCTGGCTTGCACCCGATGCACGCTGGCCGGTGTGGGCTTCGCTCCGCCTATATCGCGGCATTCTCGATGTGATTGAAGAGCTGGATTACGACGTGTTCAATCACCGCGCCTATGTACCCACCTCCGGTAAGTTCCTGGATTTACCCCGTTCGTTTGTGATCGCTCAGGCGCGTTAACGCCAGGCCAGGTGAATCCAATTCAGCAGGATGGGATTCACCTGCTCGGGTGCTTCATCGTGGGGACAGTGACCGAGCCCTTCCAGCACGGTCAGCTCCTGAATGCAGGCGTGGGTCTGCTGCCATCGCTGCGCTTCCTCCAGCGGCTCCCAGGGATCCTGGGCTCCCCACAGCAGGCGCACGGGGACCCGCAGCTGCTCCAGTAGCTGTGGTGCGAGCCAATCATTGAAGAGATTCACAAACCCGCGAAAGCTCTCGGTGGCGCCGGGTTGCTGGCTCGGGTGGAGCAGGAGATCCACCAGTTCCTGATCCACGTTTCGGCGGCTGGGATAGGCCTGCTCCAGCACGCCCCGCACGAAGGCCGGGCGGGCCAGCAGTTGAAACAGGCTGTTGATCAACCAGCGCTGCCGCACCACCGCCATCAGGAGTGGTCGGGTGAGGCGGGCCGGCCAGGGTTGGGTGTCCAGCCGTTTCAGATCCAGTTCTCGCTGGGCGCAGTCGATCAGGATCACCTGCTGCGGATCCTGGTGGATCTCTTGCAACAGTCGCGTGGCATTCAGCGCCACTACACCACCGATCGAGTTGCCGATCAACTGCAGTTCGATCCCATGGCCGAGACCGATCACCTCGAGACAGAAATCGCGCACCTGCTCCGCCCAGAGATCGAAGCCGTAGCGCACTCCCCCGGGGGTCAGGGGTTCTCCCGCCAGGCAGGAGATCGGTTTGCTGCTGTTGCCGAAGCCAAGTAGATCGATGGCATAGACCGTCGCTTCATGGCTCAAGGGGCCCAGATTGTGGCGCCAGTGCCCTTTGGAGGCACCGAACCCGTGGACACAAAGAACGGCTCTCCCTGAGGAAGAGCCGTTCGCTTCTGCTTCAACGCAGCTGTAGCTGATGGAGAAGCCGCGCCAGTTCCAGCACTGCTCCTCCATGGTGAAACTCAGACTGCCGCCTTCTGGTTATCGAGCAGGCTCTTGAGCTTGGCCAGTTCGCCGGCCCAGCGGGGATCGGGAGCACCTTCCTCCACGGAATCGCGGTGCACCACTTTGTTCACGGCCTTGCGAGCCACGGCGGGGGTACCAGGAGCACCACCGGGGCGGCGATCGTTGCCGCGGCGCTCATCGCGACGCTCGGAACGCTCGATACGCAGGGCGTTGCCGGCGAACTCACGGCCATTCAGTTGCTCGATCACCGCGTCAGCAACCTTCTCGTCGTCGACGTTGGCGAAGCCGAAGCCGCGGCCGGCGCCGGTTTCGCGGTCCTGCACTGCCTTGAAGCGAATCCCTTCACCCACGCTGGAGAACAGAGCGTCGAGCTCCTTGGCATCAAAGCTCTGGGGCAGGTTGCCGACGTACAGACGAACGCTCATGGGAAGGAAGGGAGAAGAAAGGAAGGAAAACGTGTTCTGGCCCTACGGGCTGACACCACGCGTTGGGAAAGTGCCCGTCGCTTCCTGCCCTGCTGACCATGCAACCGGGCATGCAGCTGAGATTGCAGCTGCAGGAAGTGACGTTTCAAGGCTGTTAACCGAACTGGCGAGATCTCAGCGTCCGAACTGGCGCGAATCAGGTCGTCTTAAACGCCTTTGCGTTGGAATTTAATCACGCCGAGGTGCCCTTCCGCCAGCATGTTCAGCGGATGCGAGCCACTGTCTGGCCAGCTGCAACGCCTCTTCGCGGCTGTGTAGCCGCCCGAAGGCCTGTTCCTGCATGAGATGCAACAGCAGGTCCCCCAGCGCAGGGGATGGTTGGATGTGCAACTCCCGTTGCAGGCTGAGCCCGTCAATGGCGGGCCGGGGGTGAAAGAGCTGATCGCCGCTGTCGCGCCAGCGCGCCAGCCAGCGTTGGGCCTTTTGCGCCGGCCAGTTCAGCACCAGGGCTGGCAGGGTTTCTTCCAGCTCGCGATGCAGTTGCAGGCGTTCCGCTTCGCTCAGCGCTTCTGCTTGCTCTGCGGGTTCAGCGTCGCCCAGCCGTTGTTGCCAGCAGCGCAGCGTCAGCACCTGTTTCTGCAACTTGCGGCTGCTGCGCAGCTGTTGCAGAGCAGGACCATCCAGCACGTTGGCCAGCCGTGCCAGCGGCAGCATGGTGTTCTGCTCGGTCGGGGTCAGCCCGAGCGCCTGCGTGGTCGCATCGCTGCAGCGCTCGAGCCGGAGCGCCTCCCCACGGTTCCAGGCGCTGCTCCGCCACGGGGCCAGCAGGCCCAGCTCCAGGCAGGTGGCCAGCCACTGTTCACCGCAGGGTGCGGCCGCCAGCTTCTCCAGCTCCGCCAGCACCCGCTCGCCGGCCACTGCAGCGATCGCGCCATGGTGCTTCTGGATCCAGGCCTCGGTGCCGGGCTCAAGCTGAAAGCTCAGTTGGGCGGCCAGTCGCGGCCCCCGCAACAGGCGGAGCGGGTCGTCGAGCAGGTTGGCCTCCGCCACGGCCACCAGCTGCTGTGCCTGCAGATGCATCAGCCCGTGCAGGGGATCCACCAGCTGCCGGCGATCCGCCAGGGGCAGCGCCATGGCATTGATCGTGTAGTCGCGCCGATGCAGATCGGCGTTCAGGTTTGCCCCATCGCGGCGGGCGAGGTCGATGCTCCAGCCGCCGATCACCAGCCGCGCCATCGATCGCTCGGCATCGAGCACCACACTGCTGCCCCCATGGCGCCGCCCCAGCTGCCGGCAGAGGGCCACGGCATCTCCCTCCACGACCAGATCCAGATCCGGCGTGTTCCCCAGGCGATCGAGCAGGGCATCGCGCACGGCGCCACCCACCAGTGCCGCCTCCCTGGGAAAGGCATCGGGTGGCAGCGGCCACCGCTCCGGCTGCAGCCGGAGCCATGCCAGCTCCGCCGCCCCTGCAGGGTTCACAATGGCCCCATCCGCTGCGGCGCCGGGCATGTGCATCTGCGTGGATTGCCGCTGGGTGGACCAGTGTCAGGCCTACCACGCGGTTGAGCGTCAACACGGTGTGGCCCATCTCACCGCCGCCCCGGCCTTCACCCCGCAGGATCCCAGGATTCACGTCCAGGTTCTCGATCTGGAGGATGGCCAGGTGGGCGTGGAGTGGGATGTGCGTGCCTGCAGCAGCTT
This sequence comes from Cyanobacteriota bacterium, assembly GCA_039798305.1. Classification (GTDB taxonomy): domain Bacteria; phylum Cyanobacteriota; class Cyanobacteriia; order PCC-6307; family Cyanobiaceae; genus Vulcanococcus. Next base: position 311 of record JBDKGF010000012.1, on the reverse strand, counting down.
TGAGCTTGAGCGCGGCCGCTGGCGACGGCTCTGTCCCGATCAGGTGGTGCCCACATGAGTGGTGCTGTGTCCACTGTCCAGCCCGCCAGGCAGCGCGCACCTCAGCCGCTGCTGTTGGTTCTGCACAGTTCCAGTGAGAGCCTCGGGGTGGCGGTGCAGCCTCTGGGCGAACCGGCTGCCGCCCCGCGGGTGGAGAGTTTTCCCTTGGGGCGGCGCCTGTCCAATGCCCTGCTGCCCTGTGTGGAGCAGGTGCTGCCGGCTGATCAGTGGGCTCAGCTGGGACGGTTGGCTGTGGCGACAGGGCCCGGTGG
>JBDKGF010000011.1:0-5377 GCA_039798305.1 Cyanobacteriota bacterium | reverse complement strand
AATGTCGCCGTCGTTGTAGCTGAGGGGGCGGCCATCAGCGTGGGTGAAAGCACCGCCAGCAGCGCGCAGCACTGCCTCAGGGGCCGCCATATCCCAATCCTTCGGGGCGCTCTTGCCGGAGAGGGAGATGTAGAGGTCGGTTTCGCCGCGCAGGATCGTGGCCACCTTGCCGCCCACGCTGCCGATCGCCTTGGTGTCGCCCAGTGCCAGGGCCTCCAGCAGCTGCTCGAGGCGCTGGTCGCGGTGGTTGCGGCTGGCCACCAGCACCAGCTCACCGAGAGCTTCGCGGGGGCTGAGGTTGGCGGGACGCTGCTCGCCGGCGCGGTTTTCGCACCAGGCCCGCTGCTGCGGCACAAGGCCGATCCAGAGCTCCTCCATCTCCGGCAGCAGCACCACGCCCAGTACCGGCTCGCCGTTGTGGGCCAGGGCCAGATGCACCGCGTATTCGCCGGTGCCCTGCAGAAAATCCTTGGTGCCATCCAGGGGATCGAGGATCCACAGCCACTCGGCATCGAGGGGCTCACCGGCGGTGAGCTGCTCCTTGGCCGTCTCCTCGCTCAGCAGCGTCCAGCCCGCATCCGGGAAGGCCTTCACCAGGCCATCCAGCAGCCACTGATTCACCGCCAGATCCGCGGCGCTCACCGGCCCCTCGCCGCCCTCGTCCACGCTCAGCGCCTTCGCGAAGCCGTAGGGGGGCTGCTCGCCGCGGCCGTAGGCCAGCAGGATGTCAGCCGCACCCCAGCTCAGGCGCCGCAACTCCGCCAACAGCTGCTGCTCATCGATCCCCGAAGGCATACAGGCAGCGGCGGGCATCATGGAGCTGGCAAAGGGGCATTGTGATGCAGGGCGCCGAACCGGCTGCAGGGGTGCTCTATCTGGTGGGGACACCGATCGGCAACCTCGGCGATCTCTCACCCCGAGCCCGCCAGGTGCTCGGCGGCGTGCAGCGCATCGCCTGCGAGGACACGCGTCACAGCGGTCTGCTGCTGCACAACCTCGGCCTGCGCAGCGGTGATCAGCCGCCGCGACTGGTGAGTTTCCACGAACACAACCAGAGCAGCCGTATCCCGGAATTGCTGGAGGCCCTGGAGATGGGCGAAGCGATTGCCGTGATCAGCGATGCCGGGCTGCCTGGCATCTCGGACCCCGGCGAAGCCCTGGTGGCCGCCGCCCGCGGTGCCGGGCGCACGGTGATCTGTGTGCCGGGACCCTGCGCGGTGACCACCGCCCTGGTGAGCAGCGGCCTGCCGGCCGGGCGCTTCTGCTTTGAGGGGTTCCTGCCGCCCAAGAGCACCCAACGGCGCGCCCGGATGCAGGAGCTGGCCGCAGAACCCCGCACCCTGGTGCTGTTCGAGGCGCCGCATCGCCTGCTCCACCTGCTCGAAGACCTGCTGGCGGAACTGGGGGATCGCCCCATCGCCGTGACGCGTGAGCTCACCAAGCGGCATGAGCAACAGGTGGGCCCCACCGTGTCGGCCGCGTTGGAGCACTTCCGTCAGCAGGCGCCCCAGGGGGAATTCACGATCGTGCTGGGGGGCGCCCAGGAAGCGACTGCCGCGCCGCGCAACGAAGCTGAACTGCAGGAGGCCCTCAACGCCCTGGTGGCCTCCGGCCTCAGCCGCAGCGATGCGGCCCGGCAGCTGGCGCAGGAAACAGGCCTGGCCCGCCGGGAGCTCTACGCTCTGCTCCATCGCGCTGAGGAGCCAAGCTGATGCTGCTGCGCCTGCGCCTGCTGGTGGCCAGCCTCGGCGGCGGCGTCTTGCTGCTGCTGATCCTCTGCCTGGGAGCCCAGAACCTGGATCAGCGGGCTCGGGTCAACCTGGGCTTCGGCAGAACCGCAGAACTGCCTACCGGCTTTCTGCTGGGTGTCGCGCTGGTCATCGGGGTGATCAGCGGCGGGGTGAGTACAGCCCTGCTGCTGCCGCGCGGAGATCAGGGCCGCAATGTGTAGGTGATGCGTTCACCGGGCTTGAACTGAGGCAGGGTGCTGGCCAACACCTCGTCTTCAGTGGACAGAGCTTCGTGACCCTCGCTGGTGCGCACCACCACAACACCAGGGGGCTGACTGTATTGGTAGATGTTGATCCCAGTGGCAGGTGTGTAGCTGCCCTTGCCGACGGTCACCAGCGGCTGGCTGCCCTTACCGCGAAACCAGGTTTCCTTGAACGAGAACTGATGGAGCCCTGTGGTCACCTGGCGCACATTGCTGTAGGCGCCCGTTGACGACAATCCGTACCAGCGTGAGCTGCTGGTGTTCAGCGCGGTGCCGGGAGGATCCGTGCGCAGGCGTCCCGGGAGCGGATCACAGCCGCTGAGCAGCACAGCCTGCACCCCTCCAACCGCAAGCAGCCAGCCTGAGCGCATGGATCGCGATCAATCCACCCCGTGGTAGCTCAGTTGGTGGCCAAGGAAAACAGCGCGCCCCCTTCCACAACCAACCGGGTGATGCCTTGGGCCACCAAATACGACGAGCAGCGCTCGAGTACCCCTGCATCCGGCACCTTGATCACCCGCTGGGTGCGGCCGCACTGCCGTTTGGCCTGGCGGGGGTTGGTGTAGAGCATCAGAGCCTGCAGAGCCTGCTCCTCTTCCGGCAGGGAGCCAAGCTCCGTGAACTCAGCCAGAGGCCTGGGCTGGAGCTCCACGGTTTTATCCACCAGCATGTAAACGCTGGCGGGAAGGGCGCCTGGGATCAGGGGCTGGGCTTCCAGCACGACAGCCAGCTGGCCAGCAACGACCGGATCGGCATCCGCTTCGTCAGTCTCGTCGTCGCCATCGCTGTCACTGTCATCGAGACCGTCATCGCCGAAGTCATCGGCGTCGTCGATGGCCAAGGTGGTTGGCTCCTCCTCCAAGGCATCGGAGGGGGCCGGCAACTCCTCGGATTCGAGAGCGGTGTTGGCGGCGTCAAGGGGAACCTCCACTAGCGCCGCAGGGGCCGGGACAACCTCGGCTTCAGGCATTGGATCAGCCAGGGGCGCTGCTGTGCGTCCCCGCGACTGGCGCTTGATCGCCTCCATTTCGCCGGGATCCAGCGCTGCCTTCAGCACCCGGCTCACCGTGTTGGGACTGCAACCAAAGGCCACGGCAAGGGCCTGGGCTATTTCACCCTGGCGGTAGCGCGCCACCAGCTCCTCTTTCTGGCTGTCGTTAAGCCGTGGAGCGGGCATTGAGCAATGGTGCGCAGCACACCACCATAGAAGCCGCGGGCTACGGCGCCGTCAGGGCTCAACTGCCACAATGCCCAGCGTCAGCTCCCTTAGCTCAGCTGGATAGAGCAGCTGCCTTCTAAGCAGCCGGTCGATGGTTCGAATCCATCAGGGGGCGTTTTCGTCAGAGCCGGGCGGCGCTGATCCAGTCGGCGCGCGGATCGACGCTACGGGCTGCCCGCAGCTGCTCGAGCAGCTGGCGCTCCTGCTCGCTGTAGCTGGCCGGTTGTTTCAAGCTCAGGCTGAGCAGCAGGTCACCCCGCCCTCCTTTGCCGGGCCAACCCTTGCCCTTGAGGCGCAGGCTACGGCCGACCGCCATGCCGGGAGGCACCGTCACCGTGGCCTCACCATCAGGCGTGGCCACGCGCACCTCACCTCCCAGAGCGAGCTCATCGAGACTGAGAGGCAGATCAGCCTTGAGCTGGTCTCCATCGAGGCTCCACACCGGATGATCCTGCAGCTGCAGGTTCAGATAGAGATCGCCGCGCCGACCGGTTCCGGGCTGCAGGTTGCCCTTGCCCTTGAGCCGCAGGCGGCTGCCGGGCTTCACGCCGGCTGGAATACGCACCTGCACCCGCTCATCGTTCACAGCGAGGGTGCGCTCACAACCTCGAAACGCTTCGGAAAAACTGAGCGTGATGCTCGCTTCGGCATCGAGGTTGGGAGGCTGGGCCCGCTGGCCGCCGCCGGGAAAGCCCGAACCGCCGAAACCACCGGGGAAGCCAGAGCCGAAACCACCAAAACCGCCGGGTCCACCCGCAAAACCACCGCCGCCAGGACCGCCGAAGCGACCGAGCAGATCATTGATGAAGTCGTCGAAATTGCCGTAGCGGCCGAAATCCACATCAACACCACCAGCACCTCCCGCCTGATTCCAGTACTGGCCGAACTGCTCGTAGCGCTTGCGCTTATCGGGATCGGAGAGCACCTCGTAGGCCTCACTGATCTCCTTGAATTTCGCCTCGGCGCTCTTGTCACCGGGATTCACATCCGGGTGGTACTGGCGCGCCAACTTGCGAAACGCTTTTTTCACCGCGTCGGCATCGGCACCGCGATCCACCCCGAGCACCTTGAAGTAATCGCGATATCCGTTGGCGCTCATCGCAGGTGCTGGGGAACCGGGGCCGGCCCGCCCAGTCTCCCAGCCGCCAGGGGTTCAGGCGGTGCCGGCGCGGGGCGGAAGGCCGAACGCAGCGGCGCACCTAGGGTCTTGGGCAGGTGCTCATGTGCGATGACCCGTGCTTCCGATCGGCTCCTCAATCGCCCCTGGAAGGCCATCCCATGGGCCCTTGGCCTGACGTGTGCAGGCTTGATCGCAGCTGCTGGACCCGCTCAGGCCGCTGAAAGCAACAGTGGCAACGCCACCAGCGGCGCTAGTCAACCCTCCAGCAACCGCCAACAGGCGTTAGCCCGGCACCTCAAGCAGAAGGGCGCCGTGGTCTACGGGGCCTGGTGGTGCCCCCATTGCACCCAGCAGAAGGAGCTGTTCGGCCTGGAAGCGCTCGAACTGCTCCCCTACGTGGAGTGCGACAAGGACGATGCCGGCAGAAAACAGTGCCAGCAGGCCCAGGTGAGGGGGTACCCCACCTGGGACCTGAATGGTGAGCGACGCCTAGGCGTGCTCAGCCTCGAGGAGCTGGAAATCTGGAGCGGCTACCGCACAGGCTCAGGCGCCAACCGCTGATCCAGGGATTCACTCCTCTTCAGTGGCACCGAAACAGTGCATCAGGGCATCACCCCAGCTGTTGATCGCCTTGAGCTGCTGGTCGCTGGCTGCGCCGAGGGCTTCGCCATGGGCGCGCAGCACCGAGGCCTTGTCCACGCTGTGACCGTGGGCTGCTGCCAGATCCACGATGTCGTCCATGCCAGTGGCGGCGTGGAGCTTCTGACGCAGGTCCGCATCGGAATCAACCTTCGCGAGGAACGCCTTCAGATCGGCAACAGACACAGCAACAGGGCAGGGTTCTGGCAGCGATGCTGTCAGACAGGTGGCCCTCCAGCCAAGAGTGGCTCCACCAACACGGCTGTTCCGTAGCAGAGCACCTCAGTGGCACCCGTGGAGCCGGTCTCCACCGTGGAACCGTCGTAGCGCATCCCCACGATGGCGTTGGCACCGAGCTGACGGGCGTGATCCACCATCTCGTCGTAAGCCTGCTGGCGCGTCTGCT
>JBDKGF010000010.1:0-4413 GCA_039798305.1 Cyanobacteriota bacterium | reverse complement strand
CTGTAATTGAGCACCATCACGCGGCCGGCGTGCTGACGGTTGAGGCGCTCGGCAGCCTTGGAGAGATCGAGTTTGATCACCTCGCTGGGGCAGCTGCCCACCAGGAACAGCGTGCGGATCTCAGGGCGACGCTCCAGCAGCTGAGCCACCAGGCGATCGAGCTCCTCGTTGGCATCGGCCAACCCGGCCAGATCCCTCTCCCCCAGGATCGCGGTGCCGAAGCGCGGCTCAGCAAAGATCATCACGCCGGCGGCGCTCTGGATCAGGTGGGCGCAGGTGCGCGAGCCCACCACCAGGAAGAAGGCATCCGGCATGCGCCGGTGCAGCCACACGATCGAGGTGAGCCCGCAGAACACCTCGCGCTGGCCGCTTTCCTTGAGGGGGGGCGGTAGATCGGGGGCTGCGCTGGAGCGTGTGGCGATGCTCGATGCCATGGGCCGGCCTCCTGCCGTGCGCTTCCCTCGCTAGCGCTGGCTCAGGCTCCGGGGAAACCCTTTGTGCACAACCCGTTAACAAGCCGGTGTGGGATCACCCACAGGAGCGGCCTGGTTCAGCTGCCCGGCAGGGTGCGCAGCGCCTCCTCAGAGCCCATCACCACCAGCAACTCACCCTGCGCCAGCACATGCGAGGCCGGCGGGTTCACGGTGAGCTGACCCACAGGCCCGGCGGCCAACACGTTCACGTTGAAGTGTTTGCGCAGGTTGAGATCCCGCAGGGAGTGGCCCACGAACTCCTGGGGTACCTTGATCTCCTCGATGCAGCTGCGGTCGTCGAGGCGGAGCTGCTCCAGCAGGTTGGGGCGCACCAGCTCCATCCCCAGCCGCTTGCCCATCATTTTCGAGGGGAACACCACACGGTCAGCCCCCACCCGCTGCAGCATCTTCGTGTGCAGATCGCTGGTGGCGCGGGCAATCACCTGACGCACCTTCGAGCCGGGGGCGTCTTTACAGATCAGGGTGGCGGTGATGCTGGCCTCGATCGGATCGCTCATCGCCACCACCACGGTTTCGAGATCGAGCACCCCAGCCGCCCGCAGCGCCTCCTCGTCGGTGCAATCCACAACGCGACATTCGATCGAGGGATCGAGCTGACGCAGCTCATCAATGGCGCGCTGGCTGGAATCGATCGCCAACACATCGGCACCGGCGCGCAACAACTCGGCACACACCGAAGAGCCGAAGCGACCCACACCGATCACCGCGAATCCGCCGCCGCGGCCATCGCCTTCAGCGCCCCACTGCCACCACTGATTCACGGTTGCCATTGCGTGTCAGACCAGCCCTTTCTAGACGTAGAGATCCTCGCGAGGGAAGCCCACGCGGGGCTGAGGCCGGTTGCCGTAGAGCGCTGAGAGCAGCAGCAGGATGCCGATCCGGCCCACGAACATGCCCACCATCAGCACCAGCTGCCCCCAGCGATTGAGGTTGGCGGTGACGCCGAGATCCAGGCCCACGGTACCGAAGGCCGACACACAGGTGAACAGCTTCTCGAGGAAGCTGTAGTCCTGATGGCCCGGCACACCGCCGACCGTGGGGCCGATGCCGAGCAGCAGCGCCATCAGCACCACAAACAAGAGGGAGGCGAGGGTGACGCCAACAGCGCGCAGAACGGTGCCGTCAGGAATCTGACGCCGATGCATCAACACATCGTTGCGGCCTTGCAGGGTGGAGCGGGTGGCGCCCACAAGGATCGCGAAGGTGGTGGTTTTGATGCCACCACCGGTGCCGCCCGGGCTGGCACCGATGAACATCAACAGGATCATCAACAACAGCCCCGCATCGGTGATCGTTTCTGCCGAAAGAGGAATGGTGTTGAAGCCGGCGGTACGAGTAGTGATTGATTGAAACAGCGTGATCTGAATCTTCTGCCATATATTGAGTTCACCGAGGGCACTGGCCTGATAGCCGAAATGCTCGGTGATCAACAAACCAATACAACCCAAAACAATCAACACAACGGTGCTGCGTAGCACCAGACGGGTGTGCAGATTGAGGCGTCCCACACGTCGCAACCGCTTGCGGTTCACCCAGAGGTCGTCGATCACACGCCAGCCGATCCCCCCGATCACGATCATCGAGGCGATCACGCCATTCACCACCGGGTTATCGCGATAGCCCACCAGGTTTTGCTCCCACAAGCCAAAGCCGGCGTTGTTGTAGGCGCTGATCACATGGAACAGCGAGGCCCAGAAGCGCTGCAGCGGATTGCTGATATCGGTGAAACCGAACACATACAGAATCAGCGCCCCTGATCCCATCACAAAGAAGGCCGTGAGCAGGATGCTGTTGAAGGTGGGACCAATCCCGCCAACGCCGAATTCATCCAGGGCTCGCCCCTTATCCAGGCGATGGCGCAGGCCGGAGCGGCCCTGCACAAACCCCTGCAGAAAGGTGGTGATCGCCATCAGGCCAAGGCCGCCGGTGATGATCAGGCCGGCCAGCACCACCTGGCCCAGCAGGGTGAGATCACGGTCGACCACGATGATCGACAGACCCGTGACGGTGATCGCCGAGGTGACGGTGAACAAGGCTTGCCAGAGGCCCACGTCATCAGTGGAGCAGAGCGGTGAGGCGAGCAGGAACGTGCCCACCACGATCACGATCACACCGGTGACCACCGTGAACTGAGGCACGGTGAGCTGCTGACGCCAGCGCTGCAAAGCCTCCAGCGGTCGGCTCGGTCGAGCAACGGTCATCGAGCCTGAGGCTGATCAGAGGAGTCACCGTAGGTAAGGTCCGAGCCAGGTCCAAGGTCAACCCACGCGATGAACCCGTTCCTTGGCCTCATCGTCCTGGGGGTCGTGATCCTGGTGGGTTCCGCGATTGCCACGGGCGTTGAGGCCGCGATCCTCACGGTGAACCCGATTCAGGTGCACACGCTCGGCCAGCAGCGGGTGCCGGGGGCGCGGGCCCTGGCGCGGATCAAAGCGCGTCCCGGCCGGGCCCTGGCGCTGCTGGTGGTGGCCAACAACCTGTTCAACATCTCCGGCTCGATGGTGCTGGGCAGCCACGCCGATCAGGTGTTTGAAACCGGCTTCGGTGGAGCGGCTGGGCTGATCGCCTTCAACGTGCTGTTCACCCTGCTGGTGATTCTGTTCGCCGAGATCCTGCCCAAGGCGATCGGCAACAACTTCTCGATGGGGATCTCCCTGGCCTCGGCCCGCGTGCTGCTGCTGCTGGAGCGGCTCACCCTGCCGCTGCTGCTGCTGCTCGAAAAGCTGATGCCGGCGATCACCGCCGAAGCGGAGCTCACCACCAACGAGCGCGAAATCCACCTGATGGCGCGGCTGGGCTCCCAGCAGGGCCAGATCGAAGCCGATGAGGCGGCGATGATCGGCAAGGTCTTCGCCCTCAACGACCTCACCGCACGCGATCTGATGACCTCGCGCGTGGCCACACCCTCGCTGCCGGGGGCGGTGACCCTGAACAGCGTGCGCGAGCAACTGGTGCAGGCCCCGGAGGATGCCTGGTGGGTGGTGCTGGGCGAAGAGGTGGACCAGGTGCTGGGGGTGCAGAGCCGGGAAGAAGCCCTGAGCGAGCTTCTGCGGGGTGGCGGCGAGCGACTGGTGTGCGATGTGTGCGACCCACCCAGCTACGTGCCGGAAATGATCCGGGCCGATCGGCTGCTCACCACCTTCCGGCGGGGGGACCGCACCTCTGTGCGGGTGGTGGTGGATGAATTCGGCGCCTTTGTGGGGCTGGTGAGCGCCGCCGACATCCTGGGAGTGCTGGCGGGCTGGAAGCGGATGCCGGCCGAGGCCGATCAGCCTTAACCGGCGCTGCTCTGACGCTGGCGGCGCTTGAGCAGGGTGAAGTAGAGGCCACCGATCAGCCAGGCACTGAGCAGGCCCACCACGGTGGAGCCGAGCATCAGCCGACTGGTGAAGGAGAGACCCAGATCCCAGAGCCCCTGCTCCTGCACCTGCTGCAGGGAAGGGAAACCGGGACCAGGCCCCAACAGCCAGGCCCCCACCTGGTAGTTGAACCAGTAGAGCGGCAGGGAGGTGAGCGGGTTACTGATCCAGGTGCCCGCTGCAGCCAGCAGATGGTTGCCGCGCACCAGGCTGGCCAGGCCCACCCCGAGCACGATCTGCAGCCCGAAGAAGGGATAACAGCCGGTGAACACCCCAGCCGCCAGACCGCGGGCGCGCTGGCCATGGCTGCCCTCGTGATGCCAGAGCCACAGCAACCGCTGGCGGAGCAGCCGCAGAAGGGATTTGCGACGACGCAGCACGGGTGGGGTTCAGAGAAGGATGAGCGCACTCATCCTGCCTGGCGCGCCTGACGGCTGACGTTCAAAGACCGAACCAACGGCAGATCAGGAACGGCACCGCCAGAGTCATCGCGACGGTGAGCGGGAAGCCGTAGCGGGCGATATCCAGGAAGCGATAGCGCCCCGGACCGAACACCATCA
>JBDKGF010000009.1:0-5010 GCA_039798305.1 Cyanobacteriota bacterium | reverse complement strand
AGATGGCCACTGAAAAGCTGCAGGAGGGCATCACCGGCTTCACCCGCGCGATCGAAACCCTCGAGGCCCAGCTGGCCCACCGCCTGGGCGAACTCGAAGGCGCCGGCGCCTTCCAGCACGCTGCCCAGGAGATCTTCCTGCTCAACGATCTCGACGGTGACGGCTGCATCACCCGCGAGGAGTGGCTGGGCAGCGATGCCGTGTTTGATGCGCTCGACACCGATCACGATGGCCGCCTGATGCCAGCGGATGTACGCGGCGGCCTGGGAGCGGCTCTGGCCATCAGCGGTTCTTAACCTGGCTGTCCCAGACTGGATGCACTGTTTGGTTGCCCGCGTTGAACGCTCTTGACACCATGCGCGCCCTGGCCAGCCAGGGCGAAGTGCTGGATGTACCGGCCGGTGAGCCGATCTTCAGCTCGGGTGAAACCGGAGACTGCATGTTCGGCGTGCTCGAGGGCAGTATTGAGCTGAGCTGGAATGACGAGGGCGGACAGGAGATCATCCAGGCGGGTGATGTGTTCGGTGCCGGTGCTCTGGTGACACCGGAACACAGGCGCTACGGCAACGCCAAGGCCCTCAGCGATTGCAAGGTGCTGGTGATGAACCGCGAGAAGTTTCTGTTCGCCGTTCAGGAATCGCCGATGTTCGCAATTGAACTGCTCGGCTCGATCGACAAGCGGCTGCGGCAGCTCAAGGACTGCACCAAATTCAGCTGACCAGCCAGCCGGCTAGCCCCGCTGAAACAACAGCCGCTTGATCACCCGCTGAGCGATGTCGCCGTAACCCATCTCGCCCGAGAGGATCTGGGCGATCCGCTGGGGGGCGGTGGGGCGCTTGATGCCGATCTGGTAACCCACCTTGGGCACGCGGTAGAACACCTGAGCGATACGCCGTCCCCAGGCCATCGACTCACCCCATTGCTGCCGCATCGCCTGGCTGTAGCCCGCCAACGCCTCCCCGGCCTGGCGGGAATCATCAGCGGTGAGAAAGCGATCGAGGGCTTCGGCGCTGCGCACACCGCTGAGCAGGGCGGGCCGTAGCCCCTCGGCCAGGAACGGATCGCAGAGGGAGGCGGCATCCCCCACAGCCAAGGCGCCTGCCGCTGTATGCAGGGGGTAGTGGCCATCCCACACCCGCAGCGGCGATTGAATCCGTTCACCGGCATCGGTGGCCAGTCCAAGGCTGGGAAGCAGCTGGGCAAGCACGGCGTCAGCGTCGACAGCCGTGTTGCCGATGAAGCTGCCCACGCCGATGCTGTAACCGCCCTGGCGGGGAAAGGCCCAGCAGAAGCCGTGCTTCACCAAGCCGAATTCAAAGTGGGCGGTGTTGGGCTCGGACACCGCAGCCTCCACTTCCACCGCCACGGCACTGGCGAAGCGGGGTTTGGGATTGCCCAGAGCCAGTTGGCTGGCGAAGCGGGAGTTGGAGCCATCGGCCACCACCACAGCGCGACTTGTGTAGCGCTGGCCACCCGCTATCACAATCCAACCATCGCCGTCTCGCTCGATTGACTCCACCACGACGGCGTCCATCAGCTCAGCGCCGACAGCCACCGCCTGCTGGGCGATGAACTGATCCAGGCGTGATCGCTGCACGATCCAGAACGGTGAATCCCCAGGGAGCACGGCTGTCACCGGATCATCGAGGCACCAGGTGAAGCGCACCTGCTCGATCACCTGATCCACCGCGGGGGTCAGGTCAAAGGGGAACCAGCGCTGCACCGAAGCGGCCATGCCGCCGCCGCAGGGTTTGCGACGCGGCAGGCTCTGGGCCTCAAGCAGCAACACCCGGTGGCCCCGGGCGGAAAGGTGATAAGCCGAGGCGGCACCGGCGGCGCCGGCGCCGACCACGATCACGTCATGCATGTGAGCGGAGCTCACACCTTGAGGATGTCGGCTTCCTTCTCAGCCAGCAGCTTCTCGATCTCAGCGATGAACTTGTCGGTGAGCTTCTGCACCTTCTCCTGTTCGTCGCGGCTCTGATCCTCGGAGAACTCACCCTCCTTCTCCTGCTTCTTCACCTTGTCGATGGCATCCCGGCGGATGTTGCGCAGCGCCACCTTGCCTTCTTCGGCGTACTTGGCCGCCAGCTTGCAGAGGTCCTTGCGGCGATCTTCGGTGAGGGGTGGGATGTTGATGCGGATCACCTTGCCGTCGTTGTTGCAGGTGAGGCCCAGATCGCTCATCGAGATCGCCTTCTCGATCAAGCCGAGCGATCCGCCGTCAAACGGCTGCAACTGGATCGTGGAGGAATCCGGAGTGGTGATCGTGGCCAGCGACTTGAGAGGTGTATCAGCGCCGTAGTACTCCACCTGGATCTTGTCGAGCAGGGAAGCGTTGGCCCGACCGGTGCGGATGGTGTTGAAGGTGCGCTGGGTGGAATCCACCGACTTGCGCATGCTGGCTTCGAGGTCCATGGATGCTGACAGGAAAAGAGAGGCTCAGGCCGAGGGCAGGATGCTGGTGCCGATGGGCTCACCGCGGACAGCCCGGCCGATGTTGCCGGCGCCGAACAGATCAAACACCACGATGGGGATGGCGTTGTCCTTGCAGAGGGCGATGGCGGTGCTGTCCATCACCTCAAGCTCGCCGCTGAGCACATCGAGGAACGACAGGCTCTCGTAGCGCACCGCATCGGCGTGTTTGTTGGGGTCTTTGTCGTAGACCCCATCCACCTTGGTGGCCTTGAACACCACGTTGGCGCCGATCTCTGCCGCCCGCAGGGCGGCGGTGGTGTCGGTGGTGAAGAACGGGTTGCCGGTGCCGGCGGCAAAGATCACCACCCGACCCTTCTCCATATGACGGATCGCCTTACGGCGGATGTAGGGCTCCGCCACCTCCTGCATGGAGATGGCGCTCTGCACGCGGGTGGGGATGCCGGCCCGCTCGAGGCCGTCCTGCAGGGTGATGGCATTCATCACCGTGGCGAGCATGCCCACGTAGTCGGCCGTGGCGCGATCCATGCCCGCTGCCGAGCCCTTCAGGCCGCGAAAGATATTGCCGCCGCCCACCACGATCGCCAGCTGGGTGCCATCGGAGACCACCTCAGCCACATCCTTGGCAATCGCATTCACGATGGCCGGGTCGATGCCATAGCCCTGCTCGCCCATCAGGGCTTCACCACTGAGCTTGAGCAACACGCGCTGATAGGCCATCCGTTCGCGCTTGCAGTCGTTGGCCGAACAGTAGCAAGCGTGAGATCCCTTGCCGAACCAGGCCGCTGGTGGTCGAGCCGGGCTCAGAACTCGATGCCGGCCTGGGCCTTGACGCCCTGTTCACGGAAGGGATGGCGCAGCAGCTTCATCTCGGTCACCAGGTCGGCGCGCTCCAGCAGGCCGGCGGGGGCTCCGCGGCCGGTGAGCGCCACATGGGTGAGCGGCGGTCGCAGCGCAAGGCCCTCCAGCACCTGCTCGAGCTGGAGGTAGCCGAGCTTGAGCGCCACATTCACTTCATCGAGCACCACGAGCTTGCGATCGGCGGCGGCGAGGTAATCGAGGGAGCGCTGCCAGGCCTGCTGCACCAGCTGGCGATCGCGCTCACGGTCCTGGGTTTCCCAGGTGAAGCCCTCGCCGAGGGCATGCCAATGCAGGGCGTCGCCAAACAGCTCGAGGGCCTTGGCCTCGCCCGGCTGCCAGCCACCCTTGATGAACTGCACCACCGCCACCTGCTCGCCATGGCCGAGGGTGCGCAGCACCAGCCCCAGGGCTGCGGTGGTCTTGCCCTTGCCATCGCCGGTGAACACCAGCACCAGGCCCTTCTCGAGGTTGCGCTCCCCCACCCGCTGCTGCTGCACCTCCTTGCGGCGCGCCATGCGGCGGCGGTAGGCATCGGCGCTGGCCTCCGGCGCCAGATCACCGCCCATGCCCAGTTCCGCCGCCGCCTGATCCAGCTGGGACTCCGCGGTGTGATCGGGCTGCTCAGGGAGCACGGCGCTGCAGCGGATGAACAGCAGCACTCTGGCAACAGAAACCGGCTTCAGGCGGCCCGGGCCCTGGCGAGGGCAGTATCGACGGCCTGCTGCTGATCACGACGGGTGATCCAGTGGTGATAGGTGCGGGTATGGATCGCCACGGAGTGACCCATCATCCGGGCGGCCACCGTGTCGGGCAGACCGATGTGAATGGTGCGCACCGCCCAGGCATGGCGAAGGTCGTAGGGGGTGAGAGGCAGCTCGTAGCGGCGGAACTGCTCAGCCACCCGGCGACCCACCTGCTGGAGGGTGGTGCGGCGCAGGTCGGTGCACACCGGCGGCAACAGGCTGCGGGCTTCACCGAGGAGGGGGAGCTCAAAGCGCTCCACCCATTCGGGCTGGAACGGCCACACCTGGTGCTCGCCCGTCTTGCTGGTGGGAAGCACCCGGATCACGCGGTCGCCGCCCGGAGCCAGAGCGGACAGATCGGTGAAGAACACCTCGTGGTTGCGCAGTCCATAGGTGGCCATCAGGCCATAAGCCAGCCGCCACGCAGGATTGGGAATGCGCTCGATCCAGGCCAGGATCTGGGCATCGCTCGGTAGTTGGCGGAACTGCGCGGCGTGCAGTCCGTAGCCACCGGCGCGATCGGCCCAATCGGGCGGCAGCGGAATCTGCTCCGAGCGAGCCAGTGCCGCCAGGGCGGTGCCGCACTGCTGGCGCCCCCGGCTGGCCAGCGGATAGCTCTCCAGCACCGCCAGGAGCAGTTCACCGCTGAGGGGCTGCTCCCGGCTGGCGGCCTGCTGCCGCACCCGGCGTAGATAAGGCAGATAGGCGCTGGTCCAGGTGGTGCGGCAACCGGCGGGATTGCGACGCCGGCGGGGATCGCTGAAGAACTGCTGTTCAAACCGCTCCACGGCAGCCGCTGCATCGAGACCCGGAGCGGATGGCACCGCTGCCAGGGAGCGCTCGCGGGCCGGAGCTGCGGTGGCGACACCCCACTGGCTCCAGGCAAAGCTCTGCTGCTGCAGCTGCTGCACCACCCGGCGCAGCGCCTGCCGGGCCTGCTCGAGCCCCTCCCGATCGGCGGGCAGACCCA
>JBDKGF010000008.1:0-4351 GCA_039798305.1 Cyanobacteriota bacterium | reverse complement strand
ATGCCGAGATACAGGGTGCGGCGATAGCGCTCATAACCCTTGAGCAGGGCCTCGCGCAGCGCCGATTCCACCACCTGGGCCGGCAGCTTCTTCTCTTCGCTGATGTCCTCGATCAGGTTCGACAGACCGGGGAGGAGAACCAGTGCCATAGGTGGAGGGAGAAACGGGTGATTGCGGGGGGAGGGCGAGCGTCGAGGCGCGTCAGCCCTCGGTCGGGGTGGTGAGGCGCACGCTGATCACGTCGGCGCGGGGGAAGCGAACCGTTCGGCCGCGCACATTGATCTGCACGCTGTCATCGGTCCGCTCGAGCAGAAGGCCTTCCCGTTCGGCCTCCGCCCCGGTTTTGGCATCGCGGTAGCGAACGCACACCGGAAAGCCGCGAAAGCTGCGGAAATCGCGGTCGTCGCTCAGCGTTTCGGCAATGCCTGGACTGCTGATCTCCAGAACATAGGCCTCCTCGATCAGGGCGGCAGCCTCCAGGGCGTCGTCCAGCAGGTGGCTGAAGCTGGCGCAGTTGTCGAGGCTCACATCCCCACCATCGGCCAGACGCAGCTGCACCTGCAGCGTCATCGGGATGCGGTGGGTGAGCAGCTGCACGCCGCACACCTGGAATCCGGCGTCGGCCGCCACCTGACTGGCCAGGCGCTCGAGGTCGGGGATGAGGGGATGCGGCAAGCCGGATCGCTGAACGGGGGACGGGCAACCCGTCCGGCACCTGCAGTGATCTGCAACCTGGCTAATCGTGGCTTCGGAGCGGGAGCCGTTCCGAGGACGCACGAGCAGCAAGGGGTGCCCGCCGGGCACACAACGACCCTAAAGGATCAGGGTGAACGCCTCTCCCGCGGCTTCAGCCTCCCAAGCCGTTGAGGTCCATGGCCGGCGGCTCCATGTAGGCATCGCCGGGCTTCTGCTCGCCCCGCAGCGTGGGGTCTTGATTGAGGCACTGCGCTTTCTGCTCATCGGTGCGCAGGTACTGGCACACGCGGGCATAGAGCTTGGAGCGGGTGGAGGGCCCTCCCTGGCTGAAGTGCACCAGGTCGATGCCGCCGGCCATGCCCTGGATCTCCACCTGGCAGAGCGAGCAGCGTTGACGGGTGCCTGGAGGGATTGCAGCCATGCCAGCCATGTGCGGAACGGGCAACTTAGGTCCATCGCCACGGGGGCAGGGTTGTGCTGCGTGTTCTTCAGCTCAGTGATCCCCATCTGCTCGCTGATCCCCGCGGGCGCTGTCGCGGCCGGGTGGCGCTCGAAGCCCTCAACCACGCCTGGTGCCAGGCGCTTGAGCAGCTCGATCAGCCGCCGGATCTGCTGCTGATCAGCGGTGATCTCTGCCAGGAGGAGAGCCTGGGCGGATACGTGCGGCTGCGCGAGCTGCTGGAGGCATGGGCTGTACCCACGGCCCTGCTGAGCGGCAATCACGACCACCCCGCACTGCTGCGAGCGGCTCTCGGACGACAGGCCTGGATCGCGCCGGCCGTCGTGCCCCTGGCCGGTTGGGAGCTGCTTCTGCTGAGCAGCCATCGCCCAGGAGCGGTGGACGGCTGGCTCGAGCCCGCCCAGATCAGCTGGTTGCAGCGTCAGCTGCAGGCCGGCCAGGGTCCGGTGCTGGTGGCGCTGCACCATCCACCGGTGCCGATCGGCAGCGCGGAGCTCGATCGCATCGCTCTGCAGCAGCCCGAACGGTTGTTGCGGCCCCTGCTCGCCAGCTCCCGGGTGGGCGGTGTGGTGTTCGGCCATGTGCATCAGCACTGGCAGGGCACGCTGGCGCGCTCCGGCGGAGCACCGCTACCGCTCTGGGCCTGCCCCTCCACCCTCGCTGCCTTCAGTGCCGTGCAGCCCTGCCCGCTCGGCCACGCCGACTGGCCCGGTGGTCGGCTGCTGCTGCTCGGCGCCGATGGGCACGTCACCACCCGGCTGCTGCGTTGGCCGCCTGCCCAGGCTGCCTAGCCTGCGCGTCAACCGTCTGATCCGACGTGCGTCGCCTTCTTGCTTTGCCGCTGCTCCTTCTTGTGAGCTTGTGGCTGGCGGCACCCGCCTGGGCAGACCGTTCGGGATCCGGCAACAGCTTTGTGGCCGCCGCGGTGAAGCGGGTCGCTCCGGCGGTGGTGCGGATCGACACTGAGCGCAGCGTGCCCCGCATCGGCCTGGATCCCTCCTTCAACGACCCGCTGCTGCGGGAGCTGTTCGGCGATCAGATGCCCCATACGCGTGAGCGCGGCCAGGGTTCCGGGATCGTGATCGATGCCAAGGGGCTGGTGCTCACCAATGCCCACGTGGTGGATGGGGCTGACCGGGTGGAGGTGAGCCTGCCCGATGGCCGCGAGCTGGAGGGTCGTGTGCTCGGCGCGGATCCGATCACGGATCTGGCGGTGGTGAGCATTCCCTCGGGCTCTGGTCTCAAGGCCGCCCCGCTCGGCGATTCCGAGGCGCTGGAAGTGGGTGATTGGGCGATTGCGCTGGGCACGCCCTACGGCCTGGAGCGCACGGTGACCCTCGGCATCGTGAGCAGCCTGCACCGCAATATCACCAGCCTTGGCTTCTCCGATAAGCGGCTGGAGCTGATCCAAACGGACGCCGCCATCAACCCCGGCAACTCCGGCGGACCCCTGATCAACGCCGATGGCGAGGTGGTGGGGATCAACACGCTGGTGCGCTCTGGCCCCGGCGCTGGGCTGGGTTTTGCCATCCCGATCAACCTGGCCAAGGGTGTGGCGGCCCAGTTGGGCAATGGTGGTTCGGTGGTGCACCCCTATCTGGGGCTGCAGCTGGTGCCCCTCAACGCCCGCCTGGCCCGCGACAACAACCGCGATCCCAATGCCCTGGTGCAGCTGCCGGAGCGCGATGGTGCCCTGGTGCAGCGGGTGCTGCCGGAGAGCCCGGCCGAGAAGGCCGGCCTGCGCCGCGGCGATCTGGTGGTGGCCGCCGCCGATCAAACGGTTCCCGATCCCGCCGCCCTGCTGCGTCTGGTGGAAGGCTCCACGGTGGGTGAAGCGCTGCCGCTCACCGTTCTGCGCGGTGAGCAGGAGTTGCAGCTCTCGATCCGGCCGGAGGCGCTCCCCAGCGCCTGAGCTACGGTCACGGGCCAGAAAGAACGGCGTGATGGCGGACCTTCAGGATCAGATGAAGCAGGCGGTGGCCGCTGCTGCCACTGAACAGATCCGCAGCGGCATGGTGGTGGGCCTGGGCTCGGGCTCCACGGCGGCCTTGATGATTCAGGCCCTCGGCGCCAAGCTCAAGAGCGGCGAGCTCACCGACATCGTCGGGGTGACCACCTCCTTCCAGGGAGAGGTGCTGGCGGCTGAGCTCGGCATTCCCCTGCAGAGCCTGAACGCGGTCAGCCGCATCGATCTGGCGATCGATGGTGCCGATGAAGTGGATCCCTCCTTCCAGCTGATCAAAGGTGGCGGCGCCTGCCACGTGCAGGAAAAGCTGGTGGCCGTGCGGGCCGAGCGTTTCGTGGTGGTGGTGGATTCCACCAAGCTGGTCGACACGCTCAACCTGGGCTTCCTGCTGCCGGTGGAAGTGCTTCCCGGTGCCTGGCGCCAGGTGCAGGCTCAGCTCAAGGCGATGGGCGGTGAGGCCCAGCTGCGGATGGCCGTGAAGAAGGCCGGCCCCGTGG
This sequence comes from Cyanobacteriota bacterium, assembly GCA_039798305.1. Classification (GTDB taxonomy): domain Bacteria; phylum Cyanobacteriota; class Cyanobacteriia; order PCC-6307; family Cyanobiaceae; genus Vulcanococcus. Next base: position 732 of record JBDKGF010000008.1, on the reverse strand, counting down.
TGACCGATCAGGGCAACCTGGTGCTCGATGTGAAATTCGCCGGAGGCATCACCGATCCGGTAGCTCTCGAGCGCGACATCAACAACCTGCCCGGCGTTCTGGAGAACGGCCTGTTCGTGAACATCACCGATCAGGTGTTGGTGGGTGAGATCAGCGATGGCGTGGCCGGCGTGCGCGATCTGGTGAAGCGCTGAGCCGGCCGGCGTTCAGCTGAGCCGCAACCGCACCGATTCGCCGTGGCTGTGCAGCCCTTCGCTGTCGGCAAGGGTGGCCACGGCGCCACCGGTGGCCTCCAGGGCCTGGCGGTTGAACTGGATCAGACTGGTGTGGCGAAGGAAGGTTTCCACGCACAGCGCACCGGCGAAACGGGCTGTGCCTGAGGTGGGCAGGGTGTGGTTGGGCCCCGCCAGGTAATCGCCCACGGCCTCCGGGGTCCAGGCCCCCATGAAGATGGCGCCGGCGTGCTGGATCTGTTCGGCCAGCGGTTCGGGCCGCTCCACCTGCAGCTCCAGGTGCTCGGGCGCGAAGCGATCGCTCAGGCGTGCTGCCTGATCCAGGCTGTCGCACACCACGATCAGTCCCCAGTCGTTGAGGGCCTGGCGGGTGATGGTGGCGCGGGGGTGGCCGGCCAGCTCAGCGCTACACCAGATCGCGCACGCCGGCCACACCATCGTTGATCTCACCCACGAGCACCTGGTCGGTGATGTTCACGAACAACCCGTTCTCCAGAAC
>JBDKGF010000007.1:0-8933 GCA_039798305.1 Cyanobacteriota bacterium | reverse complement strand
GGTTCGAGCAGCTCGAGCTGCAGCGCCTCCGGTGGCAGGTAGTAAGTGGGTGGATGAAAAGTTTCCAGCACCCGCAGGCTGCGGCGGGTCTGAACCAGCAGCGCCCCCAGGGCCCGCACTTCGATCCACTGCTCACTGGCCACCAGGGCCGGGGGGCGCGGGTAATCCGCCACCCGTTCGGGCATCAGCGGCATGGGATCAACCGGGAATGAAACTGCGCAGCCGGCGTGCCTCCTCGCCGGCTCGGCGTTGCAGCTCGGCATCACTGAGGTGCGCTTCTTCCCGCAGCTGCGCAGCGATCACGTCGTGCTCGCTCACCACAAACCCTTCGGCCTGGGCGATCTGCAGGAGCTCCTCAAGATCCAGTGGCTGCTGCAGGCGCGCGGCGAGCTGAGGCTGCTGGCGCGCGTGAGCGAGGAAAGCGTCGAGCTGTTCGAGCGACACAGACAGGCGTGAACTGGAGCTGTCCTAGCCAAAAGCCTCGCCAAGGGAGACGGCGCATCCCAAACTTGACGCATCCGAAGCCGCTCCATGAGCCCCAGCGCCCGCTCCAGCAGCCCGCAAGCCCCCTTGCCCACCTGGATGCGCCGCGCCGGTGCCGGCCTCACCGCCCTGGTGACCGTGCTGTTCGTGGTGTTGCTGCTGCAGGTGCGGCAACAGGGTGAACGCCTCCAGACCCTGCAGGACAAACTGCAGACCCTGGAGAACGAGACGGACCTCGATCGCACCAATGCTCGGGAGGAGCAGGTGCGCTCCACCGCAGAACGCCTGCAGAACCTGGAGGGTCTGGAGCAGAGCGTGCAGAGCCTGCGCAATGAACAGGCCAGCCTGCGAGCCCAGCTGCGCAGTCAGGAACGGGAGCCCCAGTTCACTCCCGAGAGCAGCGTGGATCTGAACAGCCGCACCAGCAGACGTCCGCCCGCCCTGCCGCCGCTGCCCAGCGGCCAGGAATGAATCCCCCTGCAGCCGCGCACCGGCTGGAGCAGGTGCAGCAGCCGGTCATTCCGGTGATGGGGGAGCTGATCCGTCAAACCCCCGGCACCCTCTCGCTCGGCCAGGGAATGGTGAGCTGGGCGCCACCAGCCCAGGTACACCAGGCCGTTGCCGCGGCTCTGCAACAGGGGGATCCATGCCTCGATCGCTATGGGCCCATGGCCGGATCCGAGGCGCTGCGAGAGGCACTGGGGGTGTGGCTGCAGCGCGAGCAGGGCCTGGATCTGGCCGAAAGCGCAGTGCTGATCACCGCCGGCAGCAACATGGCCTTCAACGCCGTGGTGCAGGTGCTCTGCGATCCCGGCGATGAGCTGATCCTGCCGGTTCCTTACTACTTCAACCACGAGATGGCGATCCGCCTGGCGGGGGGCATCCCCGTGCCGGTGGAAGCTGGAGTGGTACCGGATCCGGAGCAGCTGGCGGCAGCGATCACACCGCGCACCCGGGCGATCGTGACCATCTCCCCCAACAACCCCAGCGGTGCCGTCTTCCCGCGGCATGTGCTGGAGGCGATCAACCGCGTCTGCGCCGAGCGGGGACTGCTGCACATCAGCGATGAGGCCTACGCGCTGTTCAGCTACGGCGGGGAACCGGTGTGGAGCCCTGGCAGTGGGACAGGCAGCGGCAGCCACACGATCACGCTCGGCTCCCTCTCCAAGAGCCATGGCATGGCGGGCTGGCGCATCGGCTGGGCGGTGGTGCCGCAGCAGCTGATGGCTGATCTGGCCAAGGTGCAGGACACGATCCTGATCCACCCACCGCAACTCAACCAGCAGGCTGCCCTCGGGGCCCTGGCCGCCGGCGCGGATTGGTGCCGCGGCCAGATTCAGGACCTCGCCACGCGCCGTCAACAGGTGCTCGATGCTCTGACCCAGCCGGCTGCACCCTGGCGGCTGCTGGCCCAGCCGGATGGCGCCTTCTATGCCTTGCTGCAGCTCGAGAGCTCCTTCAGCAGCGATCAGGCGATGGAGCATCTGATCCGCCTGCACCGGGTAGCCCTGGTGAGCGGCAGCAGCTTCGGGCTGGCAGGGTGCTGCCTGCGGCTCAGCTATGGAATGCTGGGATCAGAGCAGCTCAGCGAGGCCCTCGAGCGCCTGGTGATCGGCCTGTGGAGCCTGAGCCGCAGATGATTGACCGCAGGCAGGAGGCCAACAGCTGAATTGCCTCCTGGCTCATGGAGGCATCGACGGCATTCCGCCGGGCCCTTGTGGGCGCGGTAGCGGAGCTTCAGCCCTTCACGGCATCGCCGCTGGCGCTGGGCAGGATGTAGCGCTGCAGGCCGATGAACAACGCCAGCACCGGCAGGATCGACACCACCGCACCGGCGGCCACCAGGCGCCAGTCGAGCGAGAAGCTGCTGGCCAGCTGCTGTAGGCCCAGCGGCAGGGTGTAGAGGTTTGGGTCGTCAAGGATCACCAGCGGCCAGAGGAAATCACTCCAGGTGCCGATGAACACGAACATCGCCAGGGTGATCAGATCAGCGCGGGCGGCGGGGATCATCACGTTCCACCATTCGCCCAGCGGGGTGCAGCCATCGATGCGGGCGGCCTCCTCCAGTTCCACCGGAACTCCGGCAAAGCTCTGGCGCAGTAGAAAAATGCCGAAGGCCGTGGCGGCCTGGGGAATGATCAGCGCCCAGAGGGTGTTACGCAGCCCCAGCTGCACCATCAGCAGATAGAGCGGGATCATCACCACCTGGAAGGGGATCAGAATCGTGGCCACCACCAGGGCCAACACCAGTCCCCGACCGGCGAAGCGCATGCGCGCCAGGGGATAGGCCGCCAGCGAGCAGAACAGGAGATTGGCCAGCACCGCCAGGCCGCTCACGATGGCGCTGTTGCGGATGTAGCCCAACATCGGGTTGTCGTTGAACAACCGCTGGTAGGCCTCCAAGCTGGGTTGGCTCGGCAGCAGCGCCGGTGGGGTGGTGAAGATGTTCTCGGCCGGCCCCTTGAGCGAGGTGCTCACCAGCCAGAACAGCGGCACCAGCATCGCCACGGCGATCAGCAGCAACACGGCCAGTTGGAGGCCGCTGGCCAGAAGCGTGCGGGGCCGACCACTCCCGGGTTGAGCCATCAGAGGCGCGGCCGCTCCGCCGGAGCGAGATCACCCACCGGCAAGGGAGCCTTTTGAGGGTGCAACGGCGAGCGTTGGGTACCTGCCACCAGGCGATTGAGAGCGTTCACAAAGGCCTGGGCTGCCGCCACCACGATGTCGGTGTCGGCGGCGTGGCCGGAATAGAGCACTCCATCCGCACGCAGGCGGATGGTCACCTCACCCATCGCATCGATACCCTCGGTGACCGACTTCACCGAGAACTCCACCAGCTCATTCGGCACCCGCGCCAGCTGGTTGAGGGCCTGACACACCGCATCCACAGGGCCGGTGCCGATCGCCGCTTCGGTGAGCTCGGCGCCATCACCATTCACCAGGGTGACGGTGGCGGTGGGCTGCAGGTTGGTGCCAGTGCTCACCTGCACCAGCTTGAGGCTGTAGCGGGCTTCATCCTGCTGCTGCACCTGTTCGCTCACGATCGCCTCAAGGTCACGATCGGAAATCTCGCGCTTGCGATCGGCCAGCTCTTTGAAACGAGCGAAGGCATCGTCGAGATCGTCGCGCTCGAGGCTGTAGCCGAGCTCCTCAAGGCGAGCACGGAAGGCACTGCGGCCGCTCAGCTTGCCCAGGGAGATGCGGTTATCAGCAAGGCCGATCGTGCGCGCATCGATGATTTCGTAGGTGAGACGGTTCTTGAGTACGCCGTCCTGGTGGATGCCGCTCTCATGGGCGAAGGCATTGGCCCCCACGATCGCCTTGTTGGGCTGCACTGCCATGCCGGTGAGGTTGCTCACCAGACGCGAGGTTTTGTAGATCTCCTCGGTACGCACGCCCGTGAGCGGCTCTGTGCTCTCGGCAGGCCGACCCAGGAAGGGGTTGTAGTAGCTGCGGCGCACGTGCAGCGCCATCACCAGCTCCTCCAGCGAGGCATTACCGGCCCGTTCGCCGATGCCATTGATCGTGCACTCCAGCTGGCGGGCGCCGTTCTTCACCGCCTCGAGGAAGTTGGCGACGGCCAGACCCAGGTCGTTATGGCCATGCACCGAAATCACCGCCTGATCGATGTTGGGCACGTGGCGATTGATGCCATCAATCAGTGCGCCGAATTCCGCCGGTGTGGCGTAGCCGACGGTATCGGGGATGTTGATCGTGGTGGCCCCGGCAGCGATCGCCGCTTCGATCACCTGATACATGAACTCCGGATCGGAGCGGCCAGCGTCCTCGCAGGAGAACTCCACGTCATCAACGAGGGAGCGGGCATAGGCCACCATCTCGCCGGCGATCTGCAGCACCTCGGCGCGGCTCTTGCGCAGCTTGTGCTCGAGGTGAATGTCGCTGGTGGCGATGAAGGTGTGAATCCGCTTGTTCACGGCCGGAGCCACGGCTTCGGCGCAAGCCTTGATGTCGCCTTTGGCCGCCCGGGCCAAACCACAGATCACCGGGCCATCGGCCGTACCCACCGTGGCGGCGATGCGCTGCACGGCGTTGAAGTCGCCGGGGCTGGCGAAGGGGAAGCCGGCCTCAATGATGTCGACGCCCAGGCGAGCCAGCTGCTGCGCGATCGCCAGCTTCTCCTCGAGATTGAGGCTGGCGCCAGGGGACTGCTCCCCATCGCGCAGGGTGGTATCGAAAATCAATACCCGGCCGGGATCGCGGGCCATGTCGGCTACAAGTCGGAATGGTTATGAGTTAGCCCCATCCTAGGGGTGTGGCCTCAGCTGCGACTCACGCTGGCCAGCGATGCCTCGTTTTTCTCCAGCTGCGGCCTCAGCTCAGCCAGATCCACGAAACGGTCGACCGCGTTGCGCAGTTCACGGGGCACCATGCCATCGGTGCTGATCAGCACCACCTTCACCCCCTTGATCCGCAGCACCTCCACGAGACGCTCCAGATCACGGCTGCCGCTCAGCAGCCAGAGCTCATCGATGCGATGGGCCACCGACAACAAATCGATGGCGATCTCCACATCGAGGTTGGCGCGGGCGAACTGACGCTGATCCGGATCGCCGCCGAACTCCCGCAGCGGCTTGGCTCGCACCGTGAATCCCAGGCTCGTGAGCGCATCGCGGAAGGGGCGCTGGTCGGTGGGGTCCTTCAGGCCGGTGTACCAGAAGGCGGCGCCGATCTCCACAGCCGCTGTGGCTGTGGCATGGGCCAGCAACCGGCGGGGGTCGAAGAACCAGCCCAGCTTCTGCTGCACGTAGAACATGCTGTGGCCGTCGACCGCCAGAGCCAGCTGCATCGCTGCCGAATCACTGGCTCGAGCCTAAAAGCAGCACGTAAAGTCGCCCCACTCTGAGCTGGGATCTTGGCCACCGGCGCACTGGCCACGGAGACCACCACCTACGGCGAACTCGCCCTGGTGCTGCACGCTCACCTGCCCTACGTGCACTCCAGCGAGCCGGGTTCCCTCGAGGAGGACTGGTATTTCCAGGCGCTGCTGGAGTGCTATCTGCCCCTGCTGGATGTGCTGGAGGCGGCGGCAGCTGATCCCAGCCAACGGCCGCGCCTGAGCATGGGCCTCTCGCCCACGCTGCTGTCGCTGCTCAGCAACCGTGAACTGAGCGAACGCTTCGGCCCCTGGCTGGCGGTGCGGCAGGAGCTGCTGCTGCAGGCACCCGCCGGTTTCGAGGCGGCCGCGGCGGATCTGGCTCAGCAACTGAGCGGCGCTGTTGCCGCCTGGCAGCGCTGCGGCGGCAACCTCTTGCCCCGCTTCCAGCGACTGCAACAGGCGGGGGTGCTGGATCTGCTCACCTGCGCCGCCACCCACGGCTACCTGCCGCTGCTGCGGGATTGCCCGGAAGCCGTGCGGGCTCAGTTGCTCACGGCTGTGCGCGAGCACCAGCGGCTGCTGGGGGTGCGCCCCCAGGGCATCTGGCTGCCGGAATGCGCCTACTACGAAGGGCTCGATCGCCTGCTGGTGAGCTGCGGGCTGCGCTACGCGATCCTCGATGCCCATGGCCTGCTGCACGGCCAACCGCGGCCCCGCTACGGGGTGTATGCGCCCATCTGCACGCCAGCTGGGATGGCTTTCTTCGGGCGCGACAGCGAATCCACCCTGCCGGTATGGAGCGCCCGCGATGGCTATCCCGGCGACGCCAGCTACCGCGAATTCCACCGCGATCTGGGCTGGGATCTGCCCGATGGCGAACTGGAGCAGCGCGGCATCGGTTGCCGCCGCCCCCTCGGCCTCAAGCTGCACCGGGTGAGCAGCCGCGACTGCGGCCTCGATGGCAAACAGCCCTACGAGCCCTCCGCCGCCCACGCCACCGTGCGCCGCGATGCCGCCCACTATCTGCAGGGCCGGGCCCAGCACCTGCAGCAACTGCAGAACGCCATGGAGCGCCCACCGCTGCTGGTGGCACCCTTCGATGCCGAGCTGTTCGGCCACTGGTGGTTTGAAGGTCCGCGCTTTCTGGCGGAGCTGTTCCGCCAGGCGCCAGCCAGCGGCGTGGGGCTCGCCACCCTGCGGGACACCCTCAGCCGGGGCGCCAGCCTGCAGCTCTGCCAGCCCTCCCCCTCCAGCTGGGGCCAGGGCGGCTACCACAACTATTGGCTCAACGACAGCAACGCCTGGGTGATTCCGGAGTGGAACCGGGCCTCACGAGCCATGGTGCAGCGCGTGAGCCGCGGCGTGGGTAGCGAGCACGCCCGTGAACTGCTCAATCAAGCCGGCCGTGAGCTGCTGCTGGCCCAGAGCTCTGATTGGAGCTTCATCCTGCGGGCCGGCACCACCACCGAACTGGCCCGAGAGCGGATTGAGCGCCACCTGGGCCGCTTCTGGCAGCTGCTGGGCGCCATCGATGGCGAGGTGGAGCTGCCCGAAGGCTGGCTTGAAGCGGTACGCGCCGAAGACGCCCTATTTCCGCTGATCAACGCCGCAGACTGGGCCCAGATCCCGGCTGTTGCGCCCTGACCACCACCGCCGCGCTCTCCCCCCACCAGCAACTGGAGCTGCTGGATCAGGCCCTGCCCGCTGAGCAGCAGTTCGAGGCGAGCCTGCAGCAGCGCCAACTCGCGCCACCACGCCGGACGGCGCTGCGAGTGCTGCAGCTCAACCTGGGCAAGCTCTGCAACATGCGCTGCAGCCACTGCCATGTGGATGCGGGCCCCCATCAGGGCCACACCCTGATGAGCGACGCCGTGGTGGAGCAGTGCATCGCGGCGATGGCGCGGCTGGAGCCGGCAGTGGTGGATCTCACCGGTGGGGCTCCGGAGCTGCATCCGCGCTTCAAGGAGCTGGTGCTGGCGGCCCGGGCCCAGGAATGCCATGTGATCGATCGCTGCAACCTCACGGTGCTGCTGCTGCCAGCGCTGCGGGATCTGGCGGCGTTCCTGGCGGAGCAACAGGTGGAGATCGTGGCGAGCCTGCCCCAGCCGGAAGAAGAGAGCACCGATGCCCAGCGCGGCGATGGCACCTGGGAGGCATCGATCGAGGCGCTCCGCCGGCTCAACGATCTCGGCTACGGCCAGGGCGATCCCCAGCGGCAGCTCACGCTGATGAGCAATCCAGCCGGCACACGCCTGCAGCAGCTCACCCCCTGCGACACGCTGCAGTGGCAAAGACGCCTCCAGGAGCTGGCGGGGGTGCAGTTCGATCAGCTGATCGGCCTCAACAACATGCCGATCGCCCGCTTCCTGGAGCAGCTGCAACGCGATGGCCACGTGAACTGCTACTTGAAGCTGCTCCATAACGCCTTCAACGCCGAAGCGCTCCATGGCCTGATGTGCCGCGACACGCTCTCGGTAGCCGCCGATGGCCAGCTGTTCGACTGCGATTTCAACCAGATGCTCGAGCTACCGCTCGGCAGCACCGCAAGCACGATCGAGACGATCACCCGCGAACAGCTCCAGCAGCGAGCGATTCAGTGGGGCAACCACTGCTTCGGCTGCACCGCCGGCCAGGGCAGCTCCTGCGCCGGGGCTACGGCCTGAGCATCCGCAGCGCCAGCTGCAACTCTCGGCCCTGCATCAGCATCAGCCCCGCCTTCACGCTCCAGGGCGCCACTACAAACAACCGCACCATCGCTGCAATCAGCTGAGGCAGGCTGAGCGTGTTGGTGAGAAAGCCAAACCACTGCTCGCGGGGCAAGGAAAAGAAGGTGGTGAAGTGGGCGCGCAACTGGGGCTCCGAGAACCGCATCAACTTCTCCAAACCGAAGCGATACAGCGCATGGCGGCGCTGCAGCTCCAGGGGCCAAAGGGCCTGCCAGGCCTGAGCCGCCAACGGCTGACCTCCGGCGAGGGGATCCTGCAGACCGGCGGCGATCGCATCAGCCAGGGCAGGCGCACGCCGCAGCAGCGATCCCACCATGTAGCCCGAAGCCGGGTGCACCATCGAGGCGGAACCGCCGAAACCCACCACCCGCTGCTGCAGATCCGGCAGGGGCAAGTTCATCGGAAACAGGCAGAACTCCTCGTGCTGCACCTGCTCCACGCTGATGCCGCGCAGAGCCAGCCGCCGCAGTAGCCGATCCTTGAGCACGTCGTAGGGCACCGCCGGCGCCAGCGCCAGGGAGGTCTCTTCCACAAAGAACACTCCCTCGCCGAAATCCATGGCGTAAAGAAAGGTGGGTGGTGCGCAGCGCCGCTCCGCCTCGCTGAGGTGATCACAGCGGTAATCCATCAGCACGAACTGGCCCGGATCCACCGGCGGCGCTGAGAAACGACCGACGATGCCGTAGGCGGCCTGACCCGCCACCGGCCCCTCATCAGGGCGCTGCACAAAGCGGGAGTGATGGCCGCTGGCATCGATCACCAGCCGCGCCCGCAAGCGCTCGCCGGCCTCGGTGATCACCACCGACCCGGCCTCATCGTGCTCAATCGCTGCCGCGCGGCCCTGATGCCAGCAGGCACCTCCGTTCTGGCAGCCTCCCCACCAATGC
>JBDKGF010000006.1:0-4065 GCA_039798305.1 Cyanobacteriota bacterium | reverse complement strand
AGCCGGGCAGCAGCTGCACTACGCCCAACTCGTGCTGGCCACTGGCGGTAAACCCACCAGCTACGGGATCCCAGGCGTGGAGGAGCACTGCCTCGGCTTCCGCACCCTGGCGGATGTGGATCGCCTGCAACAACTGGTGAAGCGGCTCAGGCAGCAGCAGCGCCCCCTGCAGCGCCTCGCGATCGTGGGCGCCGGCGCCAGTGGCGTGGAGCTGGCCTGCAAGCTGGCCGATCTGCTGCAAGGAGCAGCGGTGGTGGAACTGATCGAACAGGGGGAAGACCTACTGCCGGCAGCCCGCTCCTTCAACCGGGATCAGGCCCGGCAAGCCCTGTTGCAGCGCGATATCCGCCTGCGCACGGGTACCCGGGTGACGGCAGTGAGCGCCACGACGCTCAGCCTGCAACGGGACAGCAGCAGCGAAACACTCACCTGTGATGGGGTGATCTGGACCGCTGGGGTGGTGGGCAGTGTTCCCAACCTCACGCCAGCCCTGGCGCTGGATCGGCGCGGGCGGCTGCCGTGCCACAGCGACCTGCGGGTGATCGGCGCTGACCACCTCTTTGCGATGGGCGATGCGGCCCTCTGCCCTGATCCCAGCGGCGAGGCCCATCCCGCCACCGCCCAGGTGGCCTACCAACAGGCCAGCTGTGTGGTGGCCAATGTGCTGCGCCAGCGGCGAGGCGCGGAGCTGCAACCGTTCATCTGGAAGGATCTGGGGGAAATGCTGGGCCTGGGCATCGGCCAGGCCACCCTCACCGGCATGGGGATCACCCTGGCCGGACCCGCGGCGTTCCAGCTGCGGCGTTTGGCCTACCTGGCCCGAATGCCGGGGCTGCAGCATCAGCTGCGCGTGGCCGGTGGCTGGCTGGCCGATTGGTTCTGACGCACAGACAGTGCAACCCACCACGCCATCGATGACTGACGTGCGCCGCCCCGAGGGCTTGCTGCTCGATGCGATGGGCACCCTGATCGGCCTGCGGCGATCCGTGGGCAGCACCTACGCCGCCTTTGCCGCCGAATACGGGCTGAGCGTGGAGGCTGATGCGATCAATGCCGTAATCCCGCAGGTGTTCAAGGCTGCACCGGCACTGGCCTTCCCCGGGCTGGAGGGCGCGGCCCTGCTGGAGGCCGAGCAGGCCTGGTGGGTGGAGCTGATCGGCTGCTGCCTGAAGGCCTGCGGCCATGAAGGTCCCTTGCCGGAGGGGCTGGGACCCGCGCTGTTTGCCCACTACGCCAGCGCTGAACCCTGGCAGGTTTATCCCGACGTGCCGGATCACCTGCAGCGCTGGAGCGCCGCAGGTCTCAAGCTGGCGGTGGTGAGCAACTTCGATCAGCGGCTGCACGGACTGCTGAAGCAACTGGATCTGGCGCCGTGGCTGGATGCGGTGGTGGTGTCGTCAGCCGTCGGAGCGGCCAAGCCCGATCCGCGCCCCTTCCAGCGCGCCCTGGAGCTGCTGCAGCTGCCGGCGACGGCGGCCTGGCACATCGGCGATAGCCCCGAGGATGAAATCGGCGCCCGGGCGGCCGGCCTGCACTGTGTGCTGATCCAGCGCCGGCAGCCCGCCGGGACCTCGGGTGGAACCAACACTTGAAGCAAACCGCCCTGCTGGGCCGCACCGCCGGCCTGCGTCCCGCCCAGACGCGTCGCCTGGAGCGCCTCAGCCACCGGCGCCACCCCGAGGCCTATGGAGCTGATCTGCTCACCCTGCAGCGGCTGGGGGCCGAGAGCACGGAGCTGGAACTGCCCTTGAGCCTGGTGATCGATGGCCGCGGCCTCTGCCGCCTGCTGTGGGTGGGCCCGCTGGAGCACTCGGGCCGGCTGCTGGAGCGACTCCCGGGAGGGCCACGCCGGCAGGGCAGCGACCTGCGCCTGATCACCTGCGTGGGCCGGGCCAAGCAGCTCGAACCCCACGGCAGTGAAGCGGTGGTGGGCCTGGATCTCGATCCCCAGCTCTGGCTGCGCTACGGGCAACAACCGGGCGCCGGCGGCTACTGGTCGGCTGCGGCTTACCTGCCCGGCGGCGATCCCAGCCATCCCTGGCAGCAGCAGCACGAGGCCGATCTCAGTGAGCTCTGCCAGTGGATCCCACCGGAGCGGCAAGCGCCGCCGCAAGCGGCGATCAAGCCAAGCGGCCTCGAGCAGGTGCTGCTGCTGGTGCTCAGCCCCTCCGACCCTGAAACGGCGCGGCGTGAGATCGCGGAGCTCGAAGGACTGGTGCGCAGCGCCGGCTCGCTGCCGGTGGGGCTGGTGGTGCAACGCAAGGCTTCCGGCTCACCGCAAACCCTCTGGGGCGAGGGAAAACTGCGCGAAGCAGCCCTGGAGGCACGGCGTCTGGGGGCGTCGCTGGTGGTGACCGATCGGGAACTCACCCCCGCCCAGGCCCGCAACCTCGAACATCTGCTCGACCTGCCCGTGAGCGACCGCAGCGAACTGATTCTCGACATCTTTGCCCAGCGGGCCGCCAGTGGCGCCGGACGGCTGCAGGTGGAACTGGCACAGCTGCGCTACCGGCTGCCCCGGCTGGTGGGCCGCGGCCTGAGCCTCTCGCGGCAGGGCGGCGGCATCGGCACCCGAGGCCCCGGTGAAACCCAACTGGAGAAGGATCGCCGCGCCATCGCCCGTCGCATCGACAAGCTGCAACGCGATGTGCAGAAGTTGCGGGAGCATCGGGCACGCATCCGCAGCAGCCGCCAGGGTCTGCAGCGCTTTGCCCTGGTGGGCTACACCAACGCCGGTAAGAGCTCGCTGCTCAATGCCCTGAGCAAGCCAGCCGCCGGCGAGGCCGTGCTGGCGGAGAACAAGCTGTTCGCCACCCTCGATCCCACCACTCGCCGCATCAGCCGACCCGACCCCGCCGGTGGGCCACCCCAAACGCTGCTGCTCACCGACACGGTGGGCTTCATTCGTGCTCTGCCGCCGCCGCTGGTGGAGGCCTTCCGTTCCACCCTGGAAGAAACGCTGGAAGCCGATCAGCTGCTGCTGGTGGTGGATCTCTCCGATCCAGGCTGGGTGGAGCAGCTGAACACGGTGCACGCGATCCTCGACGAGCTGGGCAGCGACACCCCACGCCGGTTGATCGGCAATCAGATCGATCGCTGCCCGGCCGGTGCCCTGGAGCAGGCACGCGCCCTCGATCCCCTGGTGCTGTTCGTCTCCGCCACCGCAGGGCTCGGCCTGGAGGGGCTGCGCGACTGGTTGTTCAGCGAACAGCCACCAGTGGGTTGACGTCAGTTCCAACCCTGGCTATGGCAGCATCTGGCCTCAGACAAACCCGGCTCCATGGCGCTCCAACTGGGCGACACCGTCCCCGATTTCACCCAGAACTCCCAGCTGGGTCCGATCAACCTCTACGACTTCGCCGGCGACAGCTGGGTGGTGCTCTTCTCCCACCCCGCCGACTACACCCCGGTGTGCACCACCGAGCTGGGTGAAGTGTCGCGCCTGCGCTCCGAGTGGGAAAAGCGCAACGTCAAGACCATCGCCCTGAGCGTGGACTCCGCCGAGAGCCATGGCGGCTGGATCTGCGACATCAACGAAACGCAGAACACCGCCGTTGACTACCCGATCCTCGCCGATGAGGACAAGAAGGTGAGCGATCTCTACGGGATGATCCACCCGAACTCGCTCAACAACCTCACGGTGCGTTCGGTGTTCATCATCGACCCGAACAAAAAGCTGCGCCTGCAGATCACCTATCCCGCCAGCACCGGCCGCAACTTCCAGGAAATCCTGCGGGTAATCGACTCCCTGCAGCTCACCGACCACCACCAGGTGGCCACCCCGGTGAACTGGAAAGACGGCGACGACTGCGTGGTGGTGCCTTCGATCCCCACCGACGAAGCCCGCACCAAGTTCCCCAAGGGCGTGACCGAGATCAAGCCTTACCTGCGCATGACCCCGCAGCCCAACAAGTGAGCCACTGAGGCTCGCTTCAACCCTCAGGCCCCCGGAGAATGCCCGGGGGCTTTTTTTGTGGCCATGCGGGTGTTGGGTCTGATGAGCGGCACCAGCGCCGATGGCGTGGATGCGGTGCTGGCGGAGTTCAGCGGTCCGGCGCGCCGGCC
>JBDKGF010000005.1:0-2757 GCA_039798305.1 Cyanobacteriota bacterium | reverse complement strand
CGCTGCTCGTGGTGACGCCGCAGCCGGTTGTGCTCCGGCAGCTCGGCGAGAAGCTGACGACCAAGCCGCAGGCCGTCATCGCCGGTGCCCACGCCCATGGCTGTAAGCGCCCGCTGGGTGCGATGGATCTCCCAGCGGCCGCCATCGGCATACAGGAAGAGATGCAACAGGGCACCGGGCTTGAGCAGGGCCGCCAGGGCCTTGAGCCCGGCTTCGGGCTGCCGCAGGTGATGGAGCACCCCAACGGAATTGATGTAGTCAAACGGGCCTTCACCCTCCAGCTCCAGCAGACTGCGGTTCTCGATCCGCACCCGGGCCTGCCCATGGCCTCCGGAGCGGCGCAGACGCTCCCGCGCCACCTCGAGGGTTCCCGGCGAAATGTCCACAGCCAGGATCTCGGCACCCGGATTCAGATGGGCCAGGTAATCGGTGCTCACACCCGTGCCGCAGCCGGCATCGAGAACCCGCAAGGGAGCGCCAGCAGCGGGCTTTGGCGCCACGGCACCGGTGCAGGCGGCATAGGCCGCATCCACGCACCAGCGCCAGTTGTATCCCGGCGGCGGGCCGTCCTGCAGGGGATCACCGGGATAGGGGAATCGGTCGTAAAAGGCGCTCACCACTGGGGTGGCGGCATCAGCCGGGGCCTGGGTCATGGCGCAGGAGCAGCTCCGCAACCGAGCGAGCTTTTCATGGCTCGGGGAAGCGAGAGCCCGGGGTTCGCACCCGGCTGCAAACATTTGTTCATGGGCCGGCGGGAGGCCAGAGGGCCAGCCGTAACGTGCCCTGGCCTGGTTCGCTCTCCTCCATGACTGTGACCGCCAGCAGCGGCAGCAGCAGGGTTGCTCCTCAGCGCTACGACACCCTGCCGCTCTCCAGCGTCCGCGAGGCGGAACAGCAGGACCGCTTCCTCGATGGCGGTGAGCTGAACACCCTGGTGACCTTCTTCCAGAGCGGTCAACTGCGGGTTGAAGCCGCCCGTCGCGTTTCGGCGAACGCCGAAGCCATCGTGGCCCGCGCTGCCAGCCGGATCTTCGTCGGTGGCACTCCGCTGTCCTATCTGGATGCTCCGCTCAGCCCCGCGGCTGACGCCGGTGCCACTCCACTGGCCACCGACCAAGCCGCCTTCCAGCGCTCGGTTCAGACCTTCGCCGGCGCCAGCGGCGCCAACAAGCGCGGCAACGCCCTCACCCGCCTGCTCGAAGGCGCGGGTGGCGACGCCGATGTGCGCGTGGTGCTGCCCACCGGCTTCAGCCCGATCTCGGTGGCCCGCTACGGCACCGAGCGGATGAAGAAATCGATCCGCGACCTGGCCTGGTTCCTGCGTTACGTGGGCTACGCCGTGGTGGCCGGCGACCCGAGCATCCTGCGGGTGAACACCCGCGGCCTGCGCGATGTGCTCGAAAAGGGCTGCTCCCTGGCCGCCACCAACGTGGCCCTGCAGGAAATGCGCGCCGGCGCGGCCGAGCTGCTCAAGGATCTTCCCGAAGCGCGCCAGCTGCTGATCGACAGCTTCAACGTGCTGCTTGAAGAGCTGGCCGTTCCCACGCCCTCACCGCGCCAGCGTCTGGGCAGCCCTGAGAACCAGGGTCTGCAGCTGCCGGCGATCTACGCCCTCGCTGCCCAGGGCAAGGCCCAGCGCTTCAACATGAAGCCGGGCATGAGTGGCGCCCAGAAGGCCGAGGTGGTCCGCGCCGCCTACCGCCAGGTGTTCGAGCGCGACATCGCCAAGGCCTACAGCCAGATGCCCTGCCCGGTGGAAGCCACCCAGGTGCGCCAGGGCGACATCTCGATGCGGGAGTTCATCCGCTCCCTGGGCCACAGCAAGGAGTACCAGCAGCAGTTCTACGGCCGCTTCGTGAACAGCCGCGTGGTGGAGCTCGCCTTCCGCCACTTCCTCGGCCGGGGCATCAGCTCCCGCGAGGAGTTCACCCGCTACTTCGACATCGTGTCCGCCCAAGGCCTCAAGGGTCTGGTGGATTCGCTGGTGAACAGCATGGAATACGCCCAGGTGTTCGGGGAGGAAACCGTTCCCTACCTGCGCGACATCGGCGAAGAAGCCCAGGAGAGCGCCGGCTGGGGTTCCAACCGCAAGCTGTTCCGCTTCAGCGCACCGTTTGAGGGCGCACCGCAATACGTCACCCTCTACGCCAGCTACCGCCAGCCCTACGCCGATCAGCACCCCTACGGCGGCGGCAACGATCCGCTGGGCCTGAACTACGGCGCGATCTTCCCGTCGGGCACGGCGAACGTGGGCACCCGCCCCGCCCCGATCCGCTACGACACGCGCCGCATCCTGGTGGGTAATGGCATGCGCCAGCCCGGCCAGATGAACAGCCCGCAGTTCCGGGCATCCACCCCGCGCAAGCTGGGGCCCAAGGTGGTGCGTCTGCAGCAGATCGCCACTGGCGGCAATTCGGTGCCCCGCCGCGGCGGCCAACCGAGCATCCGCAACACCGAGGCCAGCACCCAGGCGGTGATCCGTGCCGTCTACGTGCAGGTGCTCGGCAACACGGGCTACGCCGGTGAGCAGAACAAGGTTGAAGAGATCAAGCTCGAGAACGGCGATCTGAGCCTGCGCGAGTTCGTGCGCCAGGTGGCCCGCAGCGATGCCTTCCGCCGCCGCTACTGGAGCGGGCTTTACATCTGTAAAGCGATCGAGGTGATGCACCGCCGCCTGCTCGGCCGCCCCACCTTCGGCCGCTGGGAGATCGATGCCTACTTCGATGTGGCCGCCCGCAAGGGTTTCTACGGCGTGGT
>JBDKGF010000004.1:0-3563 GCA_039798305.1 Cyanobacteriota bacterium | reverse complement strand
GCCGACACCAACAACGCCGCCAGCAACATCGACTGACCGACGCTCTGCTGGCTCAGGGCAACGCGCCGCAAAAGCCGATCGGTTTCGCCGGCGCGGATCTGCACCTGCAGATCGCCCTGCTCAATGCGCGAGAGGCTTTCCTCCAAGCGCTGCGGCAGACCGAGGGCACGGCTGCCCACCTCCACCGCTTGGCGTCCCAGCTGATTGAACAAATCGTTGGGACCGTTGCCGGAGGCGCTCATCAGGGGCAGAAGGTAGGGGCGGGCAATCGCCACGAGGCTAAAGCTGGGATCGAGGCTGCGGCCCACCCCCTCAAAGGTGGAGAGCGCCCGCATCACAAAGATCAGCTCCGGTGGCAGGCGGAACGGCTGGCCGTACACCAGGTCGTAGAGATCGCCCGAGAGCTTCTCGATCACATTGGCGGAGAAGGGAGGCGTGAGCGCCTCGGTGAGCATCACCCGCACCAGGCGGCGCACGGGCCCTGGATCGATGTCAGGCGCGATCACTCCAGCGGCCTGCAGCTCAGACACCAAACCCGCGGCATCGCGGGCGGCGGCGGCGGTCACCATGCGGCCCAGGCGACCGCGCAGCCGCTGCGACAGGCTGCCGACCATGCCGAAGTCGTAATAGATCAGCGCGCCATCTCTGCCCACCGCCAGATTGCCGGGGTGGGGTTCGGCATGGAAGAAGCCGTACCGCACCAATTGCTGCAGGTAGCTGGCGGCACCCTTCTCGGCCACGGCCGCCGGATCGATCCCCGCCTCGAGAATCGCCTCGCGATCGGTGATCTTGATACCGGGCACGTAATCCAGGCAGAGCACACGGCGGGTGGTGAGCTCCCACACCACCCCCGGGATACGGATGCCAGGGTCATCGAGAAACTGCTGGCGGAAGCGGGCAGCATGCTCGGCCTCCAGACGGAAATCGAGCTCCCGCAGCAGCACGCGCCGACACTCCTGGGCGATCGACACCCAATCGCGCCCCACCCCCCAGCTGGGATGGCGCTGCAGCACCGCCGCCACCTGCTGCATCACCTCCAGATCGAGGCGGAACAGACGCTCCAGGCCGGGCCGCTGAATCTTGAGCACCACCTGGCGGCCGCTGCGCAGGCTGGCGCGGTGCACCTGGGCCAGGCTGGCGGCCCCGAGCGGATCGGGATCGAGATCGATGATTTCGGCGCAGCGCTCGCCCAGCTCCTGCTCCAGCAGCGCCTGGGCGGTCTGGAACGAGAAGGCCGGAACGCTGTCCTGCAGGCGCGAGAGCTCCTCCACCCAGCTGGCGGGGAGAACATCCGGGCGAGCGGAGAGCAGCTGCCCCAGCTTGATGAAGGCGGAGCCGAGTGCGAGCAACTCGGCGGTGAGCCAACGGGCCCGCCGCGCTGCGCGGTGGCCCCACCGGGATAGCTCCAGCTGCGGGCATCGAGCCACAGCCACAGCAGCAGCTGCAACACAGCCCCCCAGATGCGCAGCACCCGCGTGGCGCTGCGCACACCCTGCATCAAGGCAGGCATCAGGGCTGCTCCTCAAGGCGACGCGCCACGCGCGCCACCTGAGCTCGCAGCTGGTCGATCTGCTGCTGAGGATCCAGCGCCATGGGCTGCGTGGCTGACGGCTCCGCAGGCGAGGCAGCCTCACCGCGCTCCAGCCGCTGGGCCTCCAGCTCCACCTCCTCACGGAAGAGGTCCCATTCCTGACGGAAACGCTCCGGCGCATCCTGAGCCAGCACGGCCAGGCCGGCCGCCGCATCAGCCAGGCCGCTGCCCAGGCGGGCCGTTAACCGGTTCAGTGCTGCCTGCACCAGGGTCTGGGGTGTGCTCATGGCGGCCGTCCGGGCCGAGGCCAGGCGTGATCTGCTGAAACTGTGGCAGATCAGAGCTGGGGAGCGGGAGGCAGCGGCGGGGTGGGCTGAGGCGGTGAGACCGGTTCTGTCGCGGGAGCGGGCGGAGCAGTCAGCAGCTCAGGCTCGGGGACAGAGTCGCCCTGATTGGCGCGTTGCAGCTCAGCCTCAGCCTGCTTGGCATCCTCGGCGCGCTGCGTGGCCTCCTGCTCCTGCTGACGCTCGAGCTCCTGCAGCTCGAGATCACCGCGGATTTCGGCCTGGGTATCGCCAAAGCGCAGCTTCAGGCTCTCCAGGCTGGTGCCGGGAAACACCTGCACATCGAAGCCCGGGCCAAAGCGGATCAGCTCGGTGACGTTGAAGCTGAACAACCGCTGGGTAACGCCATAGGCCAGACCAAAACACACCCCGGCGATCAGTGGGCCCTTCCAGAGCGTCTGCGAGGGAGGCTGGGTTGGCTGCGACACCCGTGCCATCCGCGGCCCTTGTGGAGGGCTCGACTGTAAGCGGGGCAGACCGCCGCATTCCAGGCAACAACCGGGAGACGCCCTCCGTCATGCAGGTTTTGCATAAACAAGGCCTCGTAGTCAGGATGCGACCAACAACACAGGAACGCGCCGAGCTCAGCCCTTAATTTCGGCCATGCGTGTTCAGGACGTCAGCTGTGATCTCGCTGGACTGCCTCGCCACACTCGATCACCTGATCTGGCTGCGCACGGGCCAACGGGCTGCTGAGGCTCTGTCCTGTGTGCAGGCCACCGTGAGCCGAAACAGCCGCAAGTGCCTGGAGGTGTTCGACCTGGAGCTGGTCCGCAGCCGCGGCGAATGGCGGCTGATCGGCGACACCACGCTGATCAATCTGGCGCGGTCCGTGCATCAGCAATGGCGCTGGAGCCGCGATCTCACCCTGCGGCTGGAAGCCCAGCACTGGTCGGCGCCGGGCCTGGCTGGCCTGGAGCTGGCCAACTGGCAACGCGGCAACTTCAACCAGCTCGATTACGAACAGCCCCTGGCTCTTCTGGAAGACGGGGTGATCGACGCCTGGCTCTGCTCGGCGCCGGATGTACCGGTGCGCGACGGGCTCGCCGCCCTGCGACTCACCACCATGCCCATGCACCTGATGGTGCCCGTGGGCCATCCCCTGGCAGATCGGCGCGATGCGATCGCCTGGGATGAACTGTTGCCCTACCCAGTGCTACCGCTGCCCGATGGCAGCTTCCCGATCTTTGAGCGTGTGCTGGGCGAGTGCGGCCTGCTGCCCACCCCTCAACGAACACAGGCGATGAAACAGGCCCCGTGGTTCGGGGAGGTGCCGCTGGAGGCCATGTTGATCGGCTACTCCTCTCCCCTCACCCTGCCTCTGTTCGGCGACAACTGGGTGCGACTGCCGCAGCGTTTACCCGTGGAGGTGGGCGATGTACTGATGGTGCGCGAGGCCTACCGCGATCATCCCCGCACCCAAGGCCTGTTCAGCCTTCTGATCGATCACCTCAGCCAACTGGCCGCACCCCACGCCGAGGTGATCGTGCACAGCCGCCCCGTGGCTTACGTCGTGTAATCGGCGTTGATGCGCACGTATTGATCCGACAGGTCGCATCCCCAGGCGCGACCCTGACCTGCCCCCGCCCCCACCTGCAGGCGGATCACCACGGTGTCGTCGCGGAGGTAGGCGCCGGCAGCGCGATCGCGCATGTAAGCAGAGGCGGCAGCGCGATCAAAGGCCAGCG
>JBDKGF010000003.1:0-2983 GCA_039798305.1 Cyanobacteriota bacterium | reverse complement strand
ACCTGCTGGAGCTTCTTGGTCCGCACGTGGGAGTGGGACACGGCCATGCCGTTGTTGGCGCGCTTGCCGGTGAGTTGGCAGACCCGGGACATGACCGACCGTTCAAAGGATGTTGACGACTTGACTCCGCTTGGAGCCAAGGCGAAATCTTATCAGCCGGGCTTCTCTGGCATCAGCTGGAGGCGGCCAGTTCCAGGCCCTGCTCGGCGAATCGGTGCAGGATCGTGAGATTGATGCGCTGTTGCACATCCAGAGCCTGCTGGAAATCGTTGCTGGGCACGTAATACACGAGCTCGAAATCAAGGCTGTTGTTTTCCAGGCTGACGAAATGGCAGCGCTCAAATTCCGCGGTGCCCTCGCTCTGCACGATCTCAGCCAGGAGCTGCGGGAGTCGTTGCAGCTGCTCCACCGGGGTCTTCAGTTTCAAGCCCAGGCGCACGCTCAGGCGCCGCCGCTGCATCTCACCGAAGTTGGCCACCACGGCCCCGGTGAGGGCGCTGTTGCTCATCACGATCGCTTCGCCGTTGATGCTGCGCAGCCGGGTGCTGCGCACGCCCACTTTTTCCACGGTGCCCCACACCTGACCCACATGGATCAGCTGGCCAGGTTGAAAGGGCTTATCCAGCAGGATCGTGATGTATTCGAAAAACTGCGATACCGGCTCCTTCAACGCCAGACCGGCGCTGATGCCACCGGCGCTGAGCAGCGCCCAGATGGCCGCCATCTGCACACCGATGTTCTGCAGGTAGAACACCGCACCCAGGCACCACACCAGGGCCTTCAGCATCGGGGCCAGTGAGCGGATCAGATTGGCCACCTGCAGGTCGCCGGCGCGGTTGGCCCAGCGCTGCAGCAGCCGCAGACCGATGCGGTTCACCAGCCGCACGATCAGCACCACCAGGATCAGCTTGGCCAGGCCGTAGACCAGTCGATCACTGGCCGCATCCGTGGGCAGGATCTGCCAGGCCAAGCTGGCGCTGAGCACCCAGGCCACCGGTGGGATCGTGTCCACCAGCACCGTCACCACGAAATCGTCGGTGGTGGAGGCGGTGCGGCGCGTGATCCGGCCCAGGACCCGTTGCGCCAGCCGCGCCACCAGTAGCCCAAGCAGGCCTCCCCCCACCAGGCTGAGCAACGCTGGGAGCAAGGCGGCGGTGGGTCCTGGCATCGCCATGGGGCTGAATCAGGAGGGTTGGCTGGGGCTTGAGCCTCGCAGCCGCTCGCCGCTGCGGGCTTCAAAGCGCAACGCATCCGCTTTGCGCCAGCGCACCTGCAGCGCTTCCCCGCTCGTGGGGGTGTCGCTCAGCACCTTGAGGGTGCTTTGCCCGGGGCAGGTCAGATGGCTGATCACCCGATCCCCCAGCCACTCGCGGTGGCTCAGCTGTCCCTCCAGGGCCTCCCATCCCTGCGGCACCGGGCTGCCCGCCTCCACCAGCTCCAGCCGTTCCGGCCGCAAGCCCAGCTGCTCCTCGCCCCGCTCGATCAGGTTGATCGAGGGGCTACCCAGGAAGCGGGCCACGAACCGGTTGGCGGGATCGCAATACAGCGTTTCCGCTGTGCCCAGTTGCTGTAGCCGCCCGTCGCGCAGCACGGCGATCCGATCGGCCAGCCCCATGGCTTCGTGCTGATCGTGGGTCACATACACCACGGGAACGCCCGTGCTGCGCAACAGGGTGCGCAACTCAGCGCGCAGGTTGTCGCGCAGCTGGGCATCGAGGTTGCTCATCGGCTCATCCAGCAAAAACAGGGCCGGCCGGCGGATCAGCGCCCGCGCCAGGGCCACCCGTTGGCGCTGCCCGCCCGAGAGCTCGGCCGGTTTGCGCTGACGCAACTCCTCCAGCTGCATCAGGGCGAGCACCTGCTCAAGCTCGCGGTTGATTTCCGCTCTCGCCATCCCCCGCAGCTCCATGCCGAGGCTGAGGTTGCGCTCCACGCTCAGGTGTGGAAACAGGGCATAGCTCTGAAACACCATCGCCACCTGCCGCTCCGCCGGCGGCAGCCCTGTGATGCTGCGTCCGCCCAGGCGGATCTCACCGGAGCTGGCCGCATCGAGCCCGGCGATCAGCCGCAGGGTGCTGCTCTTGCCGCAGCCGCTGGGGCCGAGCAGCGCCAGGATTTCGCCGGGGGCCACCTGGAGGCTGAGCTGATCCACCAGCGTGTGGCTCCCTACCCGGCGGCTGAGCGCTCGCAGCTCCAAGCCGTTGAAACCCGCAGACCCGGAGTGGTTCATCCCTTAATCGCTCCCTGGGTGAGCCCGCTGATGATCTGCTTCTGAAACAAGAGCATCAACAGGATCAGCGGGGCGCTGCCCAACACCGTGGCAGCGGCAAAGGCGCCATAGGGAATCGTGTACACCGAGGAACCGGCGATGCGGGCCATGGCCGGCGCCAGGGTGAGCAGATCGGTGCGGCTCAACCAGGTGAGGGCAATCGGGTACTCGTTCCAGCTGAACAGGAACACCAGCAGGGCGCTACTAGCCATGGCCGGTGCCATCAGCGGCAGCAACACCCAACGCAGCCGCTGCCAGAGGCCCATGCCCTCGATCAAGGCTGCCTCCTCCAGTTCGATCGGGATGTCGGCAAAGGCCGCCTGCAGCAACAGGATTGCCAGAGGCAGGCACAGACCCGCATAGGGAAGGCTTAACGCCAGCAACTGGTTGGCGAGATGCCAGTCGCGGGCCAGCTCAAGCAGGGCCAGAAACAGCAACACCGCCGGAAAGGCAGCGGCCGCCGCCACGAGCAGGGTGAGGGTTCGGGCTTGCCGGCGCCCCAATCGCGTGAGGGCATAGGCGCAGGGCACCGCCAGCGCCAGGGTGAGAGCTGTGCTGCAAATCCCCACCAGCCCGCTGTTGAGCAGATAGGTGAGGAAGGGGGGATCGCCCTGCAACAGCTGGCGGTAGTGCTCCAGGGTCCAGCCGCCAGCCCCCGTGCCGCTCAGGGCCTCGCTGGGTCGCAGGGAGGAATAGAGCTGCCAGAGCATCGGC
>JBDKGF010000002.1:0-6525 GCA_039798305.1 Cyanobacteriota bacterium | reverse complement strand
CCAACAACGACGGCCTGCCCGATAACGGCGGCGCCCCGGATCAAACCTTCGACGACTGGCCCCTCAAGGGCGTGAGCGCCTACTGCGGAGCCCTGTGGATCGCAGCCCTGGAAGCCGCCCTGGCCATCGCCCAGCAGCTGCAGCTGCAGACGGGGCTCGACACCTCCGCCGAACAGCACACGTTCAGCGGCTGGTTGGAGCAATCGCGGGCCAACTTCGACTCGCTGCTCTGGAACGGCGAGTACTACGACATCGACGCCGAAAGCGGCACACCGGTGGTGATGGCCGATCAACTCTGCGGCGATTTCTACGCCCGTCTGCTGGGGCTGCCACCGGTGGTGAGCGAGGCCAACAGCCGCAGCACCCTCAAGGCCGTGAAGGAAGCCTGCTTCGAGCGCTTTGAAGGCGGCCGGCTCGGTGTGGCCAATGGCCTGCGCCGCGACGGCACCCCACTCGACCCCAACGGCACCCATCCGCTGGAGGTGTGGACCGGCATCAACTTCGGCATCGCCAGCTACTACCGGCTGATGGGCGACACCCCAACCGCCCTCGCGATCACTTCAGCTGTGGTGGATCAGGTGTATGGCGGCGGTCTGCAGTTCCGCACTCCGGAGGCGATCACGGCCGTGAACACCTTCCGCGCCTGCCATTACCTGCGGGCGATGGCGATCTGGGGGGTGTGGGCCACCCACACCGACTGGCAGCAGATTCCCGGTGCAGAGCGAAGCTGAGCCACTCCATTCCATACGCTGAGCGGCAGATCTGCAGGTCCATGGCGTCAGGTTCACTCGTTCGGGGTCTGCTGGCCTGGCTGGCCAGCGCCCTGCTGCTGCTCACACCCCTGCAACCCGCCTGGGCCCAGGTGCACGCCCATCCGGATGAAAACGGCCAGGAGGTGGTGCGCAGCCTTGAGAGCCTGCGTGATCTCGATTACCAGAGCTGGCAGGCCGTGGCCTACCGCACGGGTCCGCCAGGAGGTCCGGTGACTCTGCGGATCGTGGGCTATCCGGGCAAGGTGCGCCTCGATCACCCCACCTCCCTGATCGTGCACTCCGGGCGAGGCACCTGGGAGCTCGAGGACATCACCACCGCCAACCCCAAACTGGCGGCCGATGGCCGGGATGCCGCCGCTGAGTTCAATCTCAGCCCCCTGCTGGCCGATCTCCACCAGAACCGGCCACTGCGCCTCGAGCTGCCTGGCGTGTTCGTGGAACTGCCGGTGCCGCCGTTTGTGGTGGGCGAATGGCGCAGCCTGCCCAGCTGGCGGGAGGCATGAGCGCCGCCTGGCGGCCCTGGATGCAGCGAGCGCTGCAGCTGGCCGCGCTCGGCAGCGGCCGCACCAGCCCCAATCCGCTGGTGGGCTGTGTGGTGCTCGACGCGGCTGGCCAGCTGGTGGGTGAGGGTTTTCATCAACGGGCCGGCACCCCCCACGCCGAAGTACATGCCCTGCGCCAGGCAGGTGAGCGGGCTCGGAGCGGCACGGCGGTGGTCACGCTCGAGCCCTGTTGTCATCACGGCCGCACGCCTCCCTGCAGTGAGGCGTTGCAGGCCGCAGGTGTGGCGCGGGTGGTGGTGGCGATGCGCGATCCCGACCCGCGGGTCGCCGGTGGTGGCATCGCCCAGCTGCAGGCCGCCGGAATCGAAGTGATCGAGGCGGTGTGCGAAACCGAAGCCCGCCAGCTCAACCGGGCCTTCATCCATCGGGTGGAGCAGGGTCGTCCGCTCGGACTGCTCAAGTGGGCGATGAGCCTGGATGGCCGCACCGCCCTGCCCAATGGCTCCAGCCAGTGGATCTCCGGATCAACAGCGCGGGCCTGGGTGCACCGGCTGCGGAGCCGCTGCGATGCGGTGATCGTGGGGGGCGGCACGGTGCGCGCCGACAACCCGCTGCTCACCAGCCGCGGCCAGCGAAAGCCCGAACCACTGCGGGTGGTGATCAGCCGCGGCCTGGACCTACCCGCGCAGGCCCAGCTTTGGACCACTACCAACGCGCCGACCCTGGTGGCGCATGGCCCGGAGGCGCCGATGGAACGCCGCCTCCGGCTGGATGACGCCGGCGTGGAACGACTGGAGCTGGAACGCTGTGAACCGCTGGCGTTAATGGAGCAGCTGGCGCAGCGCGGCTGTAATCAGGTGTTGTGGGAGTGCGGCGCAGAGCTGGCGGCAGCAGCCCTGCGCCAGGACTGCGTGCAGCAGCTGGCGGCGATCGTGGCCCCGAAGCTGCTGGGAGGCCTGGCCGCCCGGACCCCCTTGGGCGATCTGGCACTGGTGGACGTCAACCAGGCGGAGCCATGGCAGCCGCTGCAGCTGCGGCAACTCGGAGCCGACTGGCTGTTGGAGCTGGAGCGCTAACGCTCCAGATCGTCCTCCACACCTCGCGCCGTGTAGCGACTGATCAGCAGACCCATCACCATCGCCAGATACACCGTGCCGGCGATCGCCACAATCACGCACAGCATCTGGGCCTGGGCTGAGACAGGGTGAATGTCGCCGTAGCCCGTGGTGGTGAGGGTGACGAAGGCGAAGTAGTTGAGCTCCACAAAGTCAAGCGCCCACACCGGATTGGCCGGGTTGAGCCCCGTTCCCGGGGAACGCAGGACGGGCCCAGGGTTGACGCGGGAGGTGATGAAGCTGCCAGGCACCACCGTTTCCAGGGCGCTAAACAGCAGCCCAGCCGCCAGGCCCAGCAATAGGTATCCAGCCAGAGCACCGAGCAACACCTCACGGTTGATCTGGCGTTCCTGCGCCAGATTGCGAATCAGGCGTTCACAGCTCCAGATCACCAGCACGCTCCAGAGCACCAACAGCGGAACACCGGTGCTCGTCTGCGAGAGAGGCGTGACATACCAAACCAACGACGCCACCCAGGTGACGAAGCCAAGCACCCGAAACCCATGCCTGCGGAGCGTCGACCATCGCCCCTCCTCAATCGGCATCCCCAGGGCTCTCATCAACACCAGCGGCAGAGCCAGATAGCCCACCACCGCCAGTTGCCGCAGCCCGCGGGGGAGGATCAGGCAGATCAACACCCCTAAACAGGTGATCAGCAGCCCCACATAACCGTTGTGACGGCGACGCATCTGCGCGGATTGCACGATCACCGCTCACCCGGATGCCGTCAGTGTGGAGTCTCTGGGAACAACGGCAACTGCTGTGCGCCGAGCTGTGATCGCTTGGTACGGAGCGCCGGTGGTTCCGCGGTCCACCCCGCCGGATCCCAGCCCTGCAGCAGCGGCTCGAGAGCCCGCAGGCCAGGGCCATCCTTCGTTTCCAGCCAGGCCTGCTCCAGCCCATCGGGAACGATCACGGGCATGCGGTGATGCAGCGGTGCCACCAGACCATTGGGTGCAGTGGTGAGCACACAACAACTCTCCACCTCGCTGCCATCGGGACCGATCCAGCGGTCCCAGATCCCCGCCAGCCAGAACAGGCCGTGATCGCGGCGATGGATGCGATGGCCCTTCTCCAGGAAGGCATCGGCCGGCAGCAGACAGCGGCGATGCCGCCAGGCACCGCGGAAGCTGGCCTTCTCCGCCACAGTTTCAGCGCGGGCGTTGAACGGCCGCGGGCCCGCCAACGGGTCCTTGCTCCATTCCGGCAACAGCCCCCACAGCATCAAGGCCGGCTGGAGCAGACCATGCTCCTGACGCAGTGCCAGCACCGGCTCACCCGGGGCAATCAGTGGGCGCGGAGCGTAGTGCTGCTCCAGACCGAGCGGCAATGCACCCTGCAGATGCGGCAGCAACTGATCCAGGCGGGCGGTGAGGGAATAGCGACCACACACGGCGAGAGCGGCTCCCGTTCGGTTCTCACCCACCACCGAGCCCGTGGGCGACCCCTAGTTTGGAGGCCATTCCGGCTGCCTGCGCATGCCTATCCGAAAGGACGACACGCCTCCGAATCGTCGGTTCGGCATCGTGAACCTGGTGCTGATCGGCTTCGGGGTTCTGCTGCTGGTGAGCAGCTTCCTGCCGAATCAGGGCATGCAGCAGGTGCCTCGCGTTCCCTACTCGCTGTTTGTGAGTCAGGTGGATGACGGCAACGTGCGCCGCGCCTACATCACCCAGGAACAGATCCGCTACGAACTGAAAGAAGCGCCGGCGGAAGGCGCCCCGAGCGTGCTGGCCACCACGCCGATCTTCGACATGGATCTGCCGAAGCGGCTCGAGGAGCATGGAGTGGAATTCGCAGCGGCACCACCCCAGAAGCCCAGCTTCATCACCACAGCCCTGAGCTGGATCGTGCCGCCGCTGATCTTCATCCTGGTGCTGCAGTTCTTCGCGCGTCGCTCCATGGGCGGCGCCCAGGGTGCGCTGAGCTTCACCAAGAGCAAGGCCAAGGTGTATGTGCCCGATGAGGAATCGCGCGTCACCTTCGCCGATGTGGCCGGCGTGGATGAGGCTAAACAGGAACTCACCGAGATCGTCGACTTCCTCAAAACGCCTGAGCGCTACACCGCCATCGGCGCCCGCATTCCCAAAGGCGTACTGCTGGTGGGCCCTCCCGGCACCGGCAAAACCCTGCTCTCCAAAGCCGTGGCTGGTGAAGCTGGCGTGCCCTTCTTCATCATCAGCGGCTCGGAATTCGTTGAGCTGTTCGTGGGCGCCGGCGCAGCCCGCGTGCGCGATCTGTTTGAAGAAGCCAAGAAGAAAGCGCCCTGCATCATTTTCATCGACGAACTCGATGCCATCGGTAAGAGCCGCGCCGGCTCGATGGGCGTGGTAGGCGGCAACGACGAGCGCGAGCAGACCCTCAACCAGCTGCTCACCGAGATGGACGGCTTCGCCGCCAAGGACAAGCCGGTGATCGTGCTGGCCGCCACCAACCAGCCCGAAACCCTCGACGCCGCTCTGCTGCGCCCCGGCCGCTTCGACCGTCAGGTGCTGGTGGATCGCCCGGACCTCTCCGGCCGCAAGACGATCCTCGATATCTATGCCCGCAAGGTAAAGCTGGCCCCGGGCGTTGATCTCGACAAACTCGCCCAGGCGACGAGCGGCTTTTCGGGCGCCGACCTGGCCAACCTGGTGAACGAGGCAGCGCTCCTAGCCGCCCGGAGCAAGCGCACCTCTGTGGAACAGGGCGATCTCAACGAAGCGATCGAGCGCGTGGTGGCCGGCCTGGAGAAGAAGAGCCGGGTGCTGCAACCCGATGAAAAGAAGGTGGTGGCTTATCACGAAGTGGGCCACGCCATCGTTGGCCACTTGATGCCCGGCGGCAGCAAGGTGGCCAAGATCTCGATCGTGCCCCGCGGCATGGCGGCCCTGGGCTACACCCTGCAGCTGCCCACCGAAGAGCGCTTCCTCAACTCCAAGGAAGACCTGGAAGGTCAGATCGCCACCCTGCTCGGCGGCCGCAGCGCCGAAGAGATCGTGTTCGGAGCGGTGACCACCGGCGCCGCCAACGACCTGCAGCGTGCCACCGACATCGCCGAGCAGATGGTGGGCACCTACGGCATGAGTGATGTGCTCGGTCCGCTGGCCTACGACAAGCAGGGCGGCAGCCGCTTCCTCGGCGGCGGCAACAATCCCCGGCGCGTGGTGAGCGATGCCACAGCCCAGGCGATCGATAAAGAGGTGCGCACCCTCGTGGATCGCGCCCACGACCGGGCCCTCTCGATCCTCAACCACAACCGGGATCTGCTGGAGAGCATCTCCCAGCAGATCCTCGAGAAAGAGGTGATCGAGGGCGACGATCTCAAGAACCTGCTGGCCAGCAGCGTGATGCCCGAGGAAGCCGTGGCGATCGCCTGATCGTCTTCTCCTGATACCACAAGCGCAGCAGCGTCCAGAGCCGGATCTCCGCGGATATCCCGTTCTGGGCGCTTTTTCATGCCCCAAAACCGAGCCAGGCCCTTGACGAAGGGGCCCCTGATCCCGGATAAGGGTTCTTTGAAGAAAGGCCGATGGCTGCCAGCAGCGGCTACCCAGCCTTGGCGGAGCTGAAAGGGCGCGACTTTCTCTCCTCCACCGACACCACTGCCGAGCAGACCACGGCTCTGCTCCAGCTGGCGGCCGATCTCAAGGCGGGCCGCACCCGCATCGATCTCGGTGGCCGCAGCCTCGGCCTGATCTTCAGCAAGGCCTCCACCCGCACCCGGGTGAGTTTCACGGTGGCGATGGCCCGGCTGGGCGGCCAGACCATCGACCTCAATCCCCAGGTGAGCCAGGTGGGCCGCGGTGAGCCGGTGGCTGACACCGCGCGCGTGCTCAGCCGTTACGTGGATGCCCTGGCGATCCGCACCTTCGCCCAGGAAGAGCTGGCGGAGTATGCGCACTGGGCCTCGATCCCGGTGATCAACGCCCTCACCGATCTCGAGCACCCCTGTCAGGCACTAGCCGACTACCTCACCCTGCAGGAAGCCTTCAGAGAACTGGATGGGCTCACCCTGGCCTATGTGGGTGATGGCAACAACGTGGCCCACTCCTTGATGCTCTGCGGCGCCCTGCTGGGCGTGAATGTGCGGGTGGGCTGTCCGCAGGGATATGAACCGGACGCCACAGTGCTTGAGCAATCCCGCCAGCAGGC
>JBDKGF010000001.1:0-6440 GCA_039798305.1 Cyanobacteriota bacterium | reverse complement strand
GCTCCTGACACCACCTATCAGCTCGTGGCTCAGGCACCAGCTGACGCCGATCTGCCGCGGCCGGTGGTGGTGGGAGCTGGCCCCTGCGGCTACTTCTGCGCCTTGCTGCTGGCCCAGATGGGCTTAAAGCCCTTGCTGTTGGAGCGGGGCAAGCCGGTGAAGGAGCGCAGCGCCGACACCTTCGGCTTCTGGCAGAGGAAACGGCCGTTCAACCCTGAATCCAACGCCCAGTTCGGAGAAGGCGGCGCCGGCACCTTCTCCGACGGAAAGCTCTATAGCCAGGTGCGCGATCCGCGCCATCTGGGCCGCAAGGTGCTCGAGGAGCTGGTGGCAGCTGGCGCCAACCCTGAGATCCTGGTGCTGCACCACCCCCATATCGGCACCTTCAAGCTGGCAACGGTGGTGCGAGGCCTGCGGGCGCAGATCACCGCCCTCGGAGGTGAGATCCAGTTCGAGAGCCGCGTGGATCGGCTGGAGCTTCACCCTGAAGACCGCTCCGTCCGCGGCGTGACCCTCGCCGATGGCCGCTTCATCGCCGCCCGGCAGGTGGTGATGGCCGTGGGGCATAGCGCCCGCGACAGCTTTGCGATGCTCCACGCGCAGGGCGTGGCGATGGAGCGCAAACCGTTTTCGGTGGGTTTCCGCATCGAGCACCCGCAGCCCCTGATCGATGCAGCGCGCTGGGGCAGCTGTGCGGGTCACCCGCAACTGGGGGCCGCGGAATACAAGCTGGTGCACCACGCCAGCAACGGCCGCTGCGTGTACAGCTTCTGCATGTGCCCGGGCGGCCTGGTGGTCGGCGCCACCTCCGAACCCGGGCGGGTGGTGACCAATGGCATGAGCCAACACTCCCGCAATGAGCGCAATGCCAACAGCGGCATCGTGGTGAACATCGAGCCCGCGGATGTGGAGCCTTACGGCAACGGACCGGGCGATCCCCTGGCGGGCGTGGCCTTCCAGCGGCACTGGGAATCGCGGGCCTATGCCCTGGGCGGTGAAACCTTTGCCGCTCCAGGGCAGCGCCTCGCTGATTTTCTGGCGGGCCGATCCAGCCATGCCACCGGAAGCGTGCAGCCCTCCTATGCACCGGGGGTGACGCTCACCGATCTCAGCACCGCACTGCCGGATTACGCGATCGAGGCCCTGCGCGAAGCCCTGCCGGCGTTCAACAGCAAGATCGAGGGCTATGCGATGGACGACGCGATGCTCACGGGAGTGGAGACGCGCACCTCATCACCCATACGCCTGCCTCGGGGTGAGGGGCTTGAGAGCATCAATACCCCCGGGCTCTACCCAGCTGGAGAGGGGGCCGGCTTTGCCGGCGGCATCCTCTCCGCTGCAATGGATGGCATCCGCGTGGCGGAAGCCGTTGGGCTCACTCTTCTTCGTCAGCAGCACCGAGAGGTGCCAGGCGAATCTGCTTGCGACCCAGCTTGATTTCAAACTCGTCGCCGGGCTTGAGATCCAGCAGGGCGGTGTAAGCCTTGCCCACCATCAGGTTGCCGTTGAACTGCACCTTGGTGGTGAAGCTCAGCTTGCGGCCACCCTTACCCACCTTGGCGGTACCACCACCAAACTCCACGCCTTTGGCGTTGAGCAGGGCTTCGTAGAAGGCCGTGAAGTTGAGACGCTCGGAGCCATCCTTCTTGGTGGACACATAGCCGCAGGCCCGCACGATGTCGGACTTGCTCACATCGCCAAGCTCTTTGACCTTGGCGAGAAGATCTGCTCCTGTGAGCATCAGATTGTCAGTTATGCAACATTTGCATTATCGCATCGCAGCCGGAGCCCTGCAACCAGACTGCCAACTTCCTCAGGCCGGCCAGTGAAACGCCATGGCGTGCACGGTGGTGTGGTTCCGGCGCGATCTGCGCCTGAGCGACCACACAGCCCTTAGCCAAGCCAGTCGCCGCGGGGCGGTGCTGCCGGTGTTTGTGCTGGATCGGGATCTGCTGTTTCATCCCGAAACGGCCGTGGCCCGGGTGGCCTTCATGCTCGAAAGCCTGCGGGCCCTTGATGCCGAGCTGCGGCAACGCGGCGGGCGACTGGTGATCCGCAGCGGCGATCCGGCTGAGGTCCTCGTCCAGCTCGTGCGCGCCAGTGGTGCCCGCGGCGTGATCGCCCACACCGACAGCGAACGACTGGTGGGCCGCGTGCGCGATGCCCGCGTCAGCCGCAGCCTGGCCGCTGAACGCATTCCGCTGCACTGGGTGGAGCCCGCCGGTGCCACGGGCGAGCTGATGCCCTACAGCCGCTGGAGCCGCCAGTGGCATCAGGCCATGGCCAGCCCCGCCCTGCCGGCACCGGAGCAGCTGGTGGTGCCGGCAGCCTCCGAGACCCTGCCGGATCTGCCGGTACCGAGCCTGCAAGAGCTGGGGCTGCGCCCGGATAACAAGCCGATCCCCCCCGGCGGCAGCGCCGCTGCCCTGCAGCGGCTCGAACAGTTCTGCGAAGGCTCCGCATCACGGAGCTACTACTGGGAGCTCAGCTATCCCTCCGCCAAGGTCACCACCGGGCTAAGCCCATAGCTCAAATTCGGGGTGATCACCCCGCGCCAGTGCCTGCAACGGCTGGCCTGGCTGCTGCCCCGCAGCGGCGGCGAGGGCAGGCGCCGCGATCCCCGCAGCCGCAGCGCCGTGCAGCTGGCCAGCCGGCTGCGCTGGGGCTGCGCCATTCACCAGCGCTTCCGCTACCTACCCCAACTGGAGTTGAGCGCACTGTGGAGTCCGCTCGAAGGCGGCAGCAACGGCGCTGGCCTCGAAGCTGCGGGGCTGGCCTCAGACCGGTCGGCCGCCGGGGTACTGACAGCTGAACAGGAGGAGCTCTACGCCGCCTGGCGCGAAGGTCGCACAGGATTCCCGATCGTGGATGCC
Organism: Cyanobacteriota bacterium; assembly: GCA_039798305.1. GTDB lineage: Bacteria > Cyanobacteriota > Cyanobacteriia > PCC-6307 > Cyanobiaceae > Vulcanococcus. The sequence goes on along the minus strand of JBDKGF010000001.1, from coordinate 3,567 downwards.
GCGGCCCGCTGCCTGCGGGCCGAAGGAGGGTGGCTCGAACTCAATTTCCGCAGCCGCGCCATCTACGCCAGCTTCCTCTCCAACCTCTGCGGCATCGACTGGCGCTTCGGAGCACTGCACTACATGCGGCACCTGATCGATGGCGATTGCCCGATCGATCACTACCAATGGGCGATGCAGGCCGGTGTGACGTACCACGGCAGCAAAGCCTGGACACGCATCTACCACCCGGGACAGGTGGCGGTGGATCGCTGTGATCCCCAGGGGTTGTTCATCCGGCGCTGGCTGCCGGAACTGCGGGGCCTCACCAACGACCAGCTCGGTGCGCCACCCGCCATGGCCGCTTACCCCGCACCGGTGCTCGATTACGAGCAATCCCGCCGGCTGCGGCTGGAGGCGCTGGAACACCAGCGCCTCCAGATCGGCCATGTGCAGGCCGCCATGGCTCGCCTGCCAAGACATCTGCATCCCTTTGGCCACCAGCGCATTGCAGGGTGCGAGGTGGCCTGGGCGGATCTCTGGGCCAGCCAGCCCCCCACTGCCCTTCAACCCAGCGCCGTGGATCTCGAGCGGCTGGATCCAGCCGGCTGGCAAGCCCTGATGAGCTGGTTCAGCGGCACCAGCCGCCCGGACAGCTCAACCAGCGAGGGGCGCAACAGTCGCAGCCGCAGCGCAGCCGGCGGCCGCGCCCGGAGCCGCCGGTGTCAGGAAAGCCCGGGGCAGCTCAGCCTGGATCTGGGGTTCGCCATGGACTCTGAAAGCCTCTGAAAGCCTCTGAGGCGGAGCCATCAACGACCGTCTCAATCAGGAAGTTGCTGCGACACGATGCCGCTCCACTGCACCGCTTTCACCTGATCGCGGCGCCAGGAATGAAACAGCAGTTCCTCGTCCACCGTGCACAGCGGACAGACGCTGATCTGCTCCACCGGCACGCCGGCCAGGTCGAGCTGGCGGCGGGTGGCGGCGCGGATGTCGAGGCGGCAGCGACCCGGTTCTGGATCGCTCAGCAGCGCACCACAACGCTCCAGCTCGGCCATGGCCGCGTCTTGATCCTTGGCCTCCCCCAGCGGCAGCGCATCCGCCACCTGCTGAGCCACCCCCAGCTCCACCTGATAGCGCTGGCCGCTCACGGCAGGGCCGAGCGCCACCAACAGATCACGGCGGCGGCAACCCGCAGCCTCGAGCTGCACAATCGCCTCCAGGAGGATGCCACCCGCCACACCGCGCCAGCCGGCATGGCAAGCCGCCACCCGGCCGCTCAAGGGATCGGCGATCAACACCGGCGTGCAGTCGGCCCCGCAGACCCAGAGGCTCTGGCCGCCGGCATCGCTCACCAGGCCATCAGCCTCCGGCCAGGGTTCAGCGCACGCGGCACGGGCTGGAAGCACGAGGGCGCTGTGCACCTGCTTGGGGCGGTGCACGCTCACGCCCGCACTCACGTAACCGGCCAGCACCTCCGGAGCGCGGCCCTGCCACTGGCGCGTGAAGAAGCCGTGCTCAAACCCCGCCAGCAGATCGGCCTGCAGGTAATAGCCGCCGTAGCAGCCGATCCAGGTCCACCCCTCCAGCAGGTTGAAGCGGGAATCGGGGCGATCGAAGGGAGCGTCAACGGCTTCCGCCATGGTCTGCCTCCTCAGGCATCGGGAAGATCGCGCAGCACCCAGAAGCCATCGAAGCCGTTCTGAGCGTCGCTGCTCTGCACCGCCAGGAACTGCACCCCACCCACCTGCTCACGGGCAGCGCGGAAGGCCTGAGCAGCGGCCTTGGCCTCCTCAGCCTCCAGGTTGCCGAGCAGCCAGCGATCCTCCAGACCAGCCTCCAGCACCAACTGGTTGCCGCTCACCTCAAGGCGAACCGGCTCGAGGCCGGCAATCCAGCCGGCAATGGCCAGGGAGCGGGTGGCGCTGAACAGACGCAGGCCGCTCACCATCGCATCGTCGTCACCGGCGCCAGCGAGGGGCACCAAGCCGGCAAAGCTCACATCCCACTCCGCCGCCACCCGCAGGGCCCCGAGGGGCAGCGAGGCCCAGCTCCAGCTGTCGCCGCGCGCCGCCTCCGGCAGCGGCACCGCCAGGGGCTGAATCGGCAGAGGCGCCGGCGCCAACGGCCCGGCCATGTACCCCTCCTCAGCGGGGTACACCGTGGCCTGACGCTCCTGCAGCCACTCCACCAGGGCGTAGCAGCGGCGGCTGGGAATCATCTCCAGGCTGAGCTGCTCGGCAGCGCGCTGCACCATGGTGCGCATCGAGGCGCGCCAGCAGCGCAGCTTGCGGGGGGCGGCATAGCCCTCCTTGGCCGCCTGCTCAATCGCCTGTTCGAGGGTCTGCTTCAGCCACTGCGAATTGACGCTGGAGGCCGCGCAGTTCTGCACAAAGCGGAAACCCTGCCCCGCCGCTCCATCAACGGGAGTGCTGCAGATCAGCAGTTCCCAGCGTTTCTTGCCGTCGGCCTCGAGGATCGGGCGGGAGTAGTAGTCGAGCTCCCAGTCGGCCTGCAGAAGAGGCTGGGCAGCGGGCCCTGCGTTGGATCGCGCTTCTTCGGTGGCCTGACTCATCCGGCGCTCTGTTCCTGTTGGCGCAGCACGCTACGAGCACGGTTGGCCCGATCGGCGGCTTCGGCCATCACCTTGTCGCGATCGATGAGCAGTTCACCGGGCTGACCCTCCAGCAGAGCGGTGTTCAGAGCGATCCGACCGCGGCCGGGATCGAGCTCGGTGATCAGGGCCTTGACCCGATCCCCCTGACCGAACACCTCACGCAGCTCGCGCAGCTGGCCGCCGGTGATCGATGACTGATGCAGCAGGCCGCTGATGCCGCCCAGATCCACGAACAGGCCATAGGGCTTGATCGACACCACCTGACCTTCCACCAGCTGACCCACCTCCAGGTTCTGGAAGATGGCGGCGGTGGCCGCTTTCTTCTCGGAGAGCACCAACTTGCGGGTTTCGGGGTTCACCTCCAGGAAGGCCACACCGAGGGTTTTGCCCACCAGCGCTTCGTGGTTCTCACCCTCCTGCAGCTGGGAGCGGGGGATGAAGCCGCGCAGGCCCTCCACATCGGCGGTCACACCGCCGCGGTTGAAGCCGTTCACCTTCACCTGCAGCACCTTGCCCTCCTTCTCGAGCAGGCGGACCTTCTCCCAGCTCTGGCGCAGGGCCAGGGCGCGGGCACTCACGGTCACCATGCCGTCGGCGTTCTGCTCGCGGGTGACGAGCACCTCCACCTGGGTGCCGCGGGGAAAACGCTCCTTGAGGTTGGTGATCACCCCCAGGCCGGCCTCCTTCTTGGGCATGAAGCCCGGGGCCTTACCGCCGATATCCACATAAACACCATCACTTTCGAGGCCCACCACCGTGCCGATGGCCACCTCGCCGGTGGTGCCCACGAACTCCTGTTCGTCGAGGGCCGCCAGGAAGGCATCGGCATCGAAATCGAAGTCGTCCACGGTGCGGGCCGGCACCGCGGCGGCGCGCTCCGGCTGCGGGGTGGCCGGGCGCGAACCCGCCGATGCCGCGCGACCACCGCGGCGATCGCGCTTGTCATCGGGGCCGAGCAGATCGTCCATGGT